>DASZKQ010000493.1:0-8380 GCA_035552835.1 Mycobacterium sp.
CGGCCCAGCGGCACCCGCCGGGTCGGGGCGAAAGGCGGTGGCTCAGGCAGCGGCGGTGGGTCGGCTGGAACAAGCTTGAGAGTCTCGGTGGCACAAGGGATGTAAGTCCCGGTCCCGTCGGCATGCACCCCGACATGCGGCACTTTCGTAGCGTCGACGTAGCCGGCGGTAAACACCCCGTACACCTGACCGTCGCCGGGAGGGGCGGTGACGGTAAAGCCCGGATAGCTTGCGAGCGCTAATTCGACTGCGGCCGAGGAAAACTGGCGTCCCACATTGGCGCGGTCGGAGTCGCGGACGACGCAGCGCAGTAGCGCACTGGCCGTTTCTTCGGTGTCGGCGTCGGGGTGCTCGGTGCGGGCCAGGGTCCACTCCAACTCCGCAGGTTTGACGGTGAGCGCCGCCTCCAACTGGCGCCGCACCAACTCGGCCTTCTCGTCGATGTCCAGGCCGGTCAACACGAACGTCATCGCATTGCGGAACCCGCCGATGCTATTCAGCGAGACCTTCAGTGTGGGCGGCGGCGGTTCACCGGCCACCCCGCTGATGCGCACCCGATCGGCGCCGTCGGCCGACAACTCGATGGTGTCCATCCGGGCCGTGACGTCCGGGTTGGCGTAGCGGGCGCCGGTGATCTCGTAGAGCAGTTGTGCGGTGACGGTGTCGACGCTGACCAGCCCGCCGGTGCCCGGGTGCTTGGTGATCACCGAGGAGCCGTCGGCGTGGATCTCGGCCAAGGGGAAACCGGCATAGGTCAAATCAGGGATCTCGGTGAAGAAGGAGAAATTGCCACCGGTGGCCTGGATGCCGCATTCGATCACGTGGCCGGCGACCACGGCGCCGGCCAGCTGGTGATAGTCGGTACGGTCCCAGCCGAAATGCGCGGCCGCCGGCCCGACAGTCACCGAGGCGTCGGTGACCCGGCCGGTCACGACAACGTCGGCGCCGCTGCCCAGGCAGTCGACGATGCCCCACGCGCCCAGGTAGGCGTTGGCCGTCAGCGGCGCACCCAGCCCCAGTTCCTCGGCGCGCGGCAGAAGGTCGTCGCCTTCGACGTGGGCGACCCGGGCCGGGATGCCCACCCGCTCGGCCAGGCTGCGGATCGCGTCGGCGAGGCCGGCGGGATTCAGGCCGCCGGCGTTGGCGACGATGCGCACCCCGCGGTCGTGTGCTAGCCCCAGGCACTCCTCGAGTTGCGTCAGGAAGGTCTTGGCGTAGCCGCGATCAGGGTGCTTCATCCGGTCGCGGCCGAGGATCAGCATGGTCAGCTCGGCCAGGTAATCACCGGTGAGGTAATCCAAGTCTCCGCCGGTCAGCATCTCGCGCATTGCGGAGTGCCGGTCCCCGTAGAACCCCGAGCAGTTCCCAATCCGGACCGCGGTGCTCATTGGCGCCACTCCTCCTCATCGCTTCGCTCTGCATCGTCGTCGGCGCAGGCCATGCGTGTCGTCCTCCCTCCAGCCGCCAGCCGGGTCGTTACCAACCAACCGGTAGGTTAGCGGGTACCGCCGGTGTCACGTCAAGGATGCTCCCTTTCCGTCCGCCACGTTTGGGTGCCGATTTTTGTGCGCAGCAGGTCACCGACTATTATCGGGAGTAACTTCGCCGTCGAGGCTGCTCGTGCGGCGACCCCCCTACCAGTAGTAAGGCCCGATTATGGCTGTGCCAAAGCGCAGGATGTCACGCGCGAACACCCGGAGTCGGCGCGCGCAGTGGAAGGCTGCCAAGCCCGAACTTGTGGGTGTGACGGTGGCCGGCCAGCACCACAAAGTGCCGCGCCGGTTGCTCAAGGCGGCGCGCCTCGGCCTGATTGACCTGGATCGCCGCTAACTTTTTCGCCATGAGTCCCGCCGCCCGGCAACGACGCCGGCAGCACCGCGACCCGACGAGGAGCAGGGCAATTAGTCCCTGCGCCTCTCAGGACGCTCTCAGGCGATTGGATGAAACTGGTGGCCGTGCGAATTCTTATCGTTGACGACGATCGAGCGGTGCGCGAGTCACTGCGCCGGTCGCTTTCCTTCAATGGCTACTCGGTGGCATTGGCGGAAGACGGCGTAGAGGCCCTTGAGATGATCACCGCAGATCGGCCCGACGGGCTCATTCTCGACGTCATGATGCCGCGGCTGGACGGCCTGGAGGTATGCCGTCAGCTGCGCAGCACCGGGGACGATCTGCCGATCCTGGTGCTGACTGCCCGCGACACGGTTTCCGAGCGGGTCGCCGGCCTCGATGCCGGCGCCGACGACTATCTGCCCAAGCCGTTCGCGCTCGAAGAGCTGCTGGCCCGGCTGCGGGCCCTGCTGCGCCGAACCAAGATCGACGATTCCGGCGAATCCGTGGCGATGACGTTCGGGGACCTCACCCTCGATGCGGTGACCCGTGAAGTCACTCGCGGGCAACGCCAGATCAGCCTCACCCGCACCGAGTTCGCTCTTTTGGAGATGTTGATCGCCAATCCGCGACGGGTGCTGACTCGCAGCCGGATTCTCGAGGAGGTGTGGGGCTTTGACTTTCCCACCTCAGGCAACGCGCTGGAAGTGTATGTCGGATACCTGCGTCGCAAGACCGAAGCAAATGGAGAGCCGCGGTTAATCCACACCGTGCGAGGCGTGGGTTACGTGCTGCGCGAAACACCGCCCTAATGCCCTTGTTCCACCGGCGCAGTCGAGCTCAGCTGCGTGCCAGCACCTCGTTGTCGCTGCGGTGGCGGGTGATGCTGCTGGCGATGTCGATGGTGGCGATGGTGGTCGTCCTGATGGCCGTCGCCGTATACGCGGTGATCTCCGCGGCGCTGTACAAGGACATCGACAACCAGCTGCAGAGCCGGGCTCAGCTGTTGATCGCCAGCGGATCGTTGGCCGCCGATCCCGCGAAGGCCATTGAGGGCACGGCGTATTCGGATGTCAACGCGATGCTGGTGAACCCCGGCCGATCGATCTTCACGGCCAACCAGGAGGGCCAGACACTGCCGGTCGGAGCGCCGGAAAAGGCGGTGATCCGCGGCGACCTGTTCATGTCGCGGCGTACGGCGGCCGATCAGCGGGTACTGGCAGTACACCTGCCGAATGGCAGCTCGCTGCTGATCTCCAAGAGCCTGGCGCCGACCGACGCGGTGATGACGAAGCTGCGCTGGGTGCTGTTGATCGTCGGCGGGGTTGGCGTCGCGGTCGCCGCGGTTGCCGGTGGGATGGTCACCCAGGCCGGGCTGCGTCCGGTGGGCCGGCTGACTGAGGCGGCCGAACGGGTGGCACGCACCGACGATCTGCGGCCCATCCCGGTATTCGGCAGCGACGAGCTGGCCCGGCTGACCGATTCATTCAACTTGATGCTGCGTGGCCTGGCCGAATCTCGGGAACGCCAGACCCGCCTGGTCGCCGATGCGGGTCACGAACTGCGCACCCCGCTGACATCACTGCGCACCAACGTCGAACTGCTGATGGCGTCAATGGCACCGGGTGCGCCGCCACTGCCCGAACAGGAGATGGCCGATCTGCGCACCGACGTGATCGCACAGATCGAGGAATTGTCCACGCTGGTAGGCGATTTGGTGGACCTCACCCGAGACGACGCTGGCGAAGTAATTCAGGAGCCGGTCGACGTCGGCGACGTCATCGACCGTTCCCTGGAGCGAGTACGACGGCGCCGCAACGACGTTGAGTTCGATGTCGACGTGACGCCGTGGCAGGTCTACGGCGACTCTGCGGGCCTGTCGCGTGCAGTGCTGAACCTGATGGACAATGCCGCCAAGTGGAGTCCGTCCGGCGGGACCGTCGGTGTCAAGCTCAGGCAGTTGAACGCGACGCACGCCGAGTTGGCGGTGTCCGACCACGGACCGGGGATCCCGGTGGCAGAGCGTGCACTGGTGTTCGAGCGGTTCTTCCGCTCGACCACGGCGCGGGCGATGCCCGGCTCAGGTCTTGGGCTGGCGATCGTCAAACAGGTCGTGCTCAATCACAGCGGGGCGCTTCGCGTCGAAGACACCGTCCCGGGCGGTGAGCCGCCGGGAACGTCGGTCTACGTGTTGCTGCCCGGACGGCCCATCCCGACATCGAAGTACCCGACTGCTGAGGCAGCTGCGGCGGATGTTAACGCTTCGTCAAATCCGGGGAACTCTCTAGGTCCAGCGAACGTTATCTCAGTCGAATCTCAGACCACGCAGGCAGGGTAGTTATCCAGTTACTGTTAAGTTTGAACCGACTGTCCAAGGAAAGAGCGACCTAGCGACATGACGAATCACCCGAGGTATTCGCCACCGCCGCAGCAGCCCGGGTACAACCCGGTGCCCGATCAGCGTGGGGCCCCAGGCTATTCCGGCCATGGGCAGCAGCAAACATATCCTCAGCCCTTCGACTGGCGCTACGGCCAGCAACCGCCCTACCGGCAGCCGTACGGTTCTTTCGGTGGCGGTCAGGCCGGCCCGGCCGGCGGCCCGCCGCCGCCCCAACCGGGCATGCCGCGAAAGCGTTCTCGCGCAGGAGGATTGGCTGTCGGCGCATTGGTGGTAGCAGTCGTATCGGCTGGCATCGGCGGTGCGGCGGCGTCGGTAATCGAACACAACGGGCAGCTCCCTTCCATCGCCGATGGAACGTCACTGGGTGGGGCGGCTCCGAGCGTGCCGGCCGCCAACGCCCCGGTAGGCACTGTCGAACAGGTCGCCGCCAAGGTGGTGCCCAGCGTGGTCATGCTCGAAACAGATCTCGGTCGGCAGTCCGAGGAGGGTTCGGGCATCATCTTGTCTTCCGACGGGCTGATCCTGACCAACAACCACGTCGTCGCCACCGCGGCCAATCCCGGTCACGCCGGTGCGCCGCACGCGCCGCCGCCCGAAGGCGTTGCCCCCCGGGAGCCGGACAGCGAGCGTCCCAGCGGAACGCCGAAGACCACGGTTACCTTCTCTGACGGGCGCACCGCAGAGTTCACCGTGTTGGGGGCGGACCCCACCACCGACATCGCAGTCGTTCGGGTGAAAGGCGTTTCCGGCTTGACGCCGGTCACCCTCGGGTCGTCAGCGAATTTGCGCGTCGGTCAGCCGGTGATGGCGGTCGGGTCGCCGCTGGGCCTGGAGGGCACGGTGACCACCGGCATTGTCAGCGCACTCAACCGGCCGGTGTCGACGACTGGCGAGACGGGTAACCAGAACACCGTCCTTGACGCGATTCAGACCGACGCCGCGATCAACCCCGGTAACTCCGGCGGCGCGTTGGTCAACATGAGCGGCCAGTTGGTTGGCGTCAACTCTGCGATTGCCACGCTGGGCGGCGAATCGCCCGATGCGCAGAGCGGTTCGATCGGACTTGGCTTCGCCATACCGGTCGATCAGGCCAAGCGCATCGCCGACGAATTGATCAAGACCGGAACAGCGTCGCATGCGTCACTGGGCATTCAGGTCACCAACGACAAGGGCACACCCGGCGCCAAAGTTGTTGAGGTGGTGCCGAACGGAGCGGCGGCAGCCGCCGGCCTGCCCAGCGGGATCGTGGTGACCAAGATCGACGACCGTCCGGTCAACAGCGCTGATGGCTTGGTTGCCGCCGTGCGATCCAAGGCGCCCGGCGACAAAGTGAAGCTCACGTTCAAAGATCCCTCGGGCGATAACAAGACCGTGCAGGTCACCCTCGGCAAGGCGCAGCAGTAATGAGAGTCCCCGCGTCGTGGTCAGACCCCAGATATACGGTTGCAACTATGGAACAGAGCGCGGAGTTGGTCGGCAGGGCACTTGTCGTCGTCGTCGACGACCGGACCGCGCACGGCGATGAGGACCATAGCGGGCCACTGGTCACCGAGCTGCTCACCGAAGCGGGATTCGTTGTCGACGGCGTAGTGGCCGTCGCTGCCGACGAGGTGGAGATCCGCAACGCACTGAACACCGCGGTGATTGGGGGAGTGGACCTGGTGGTGTCGGTCGGTGGCACCGGCGTTACGCCGCGCGATGTAACCCCGGAAGCAACCAAGGAAATTCTCGATCGCGAGCTGCTCGGCATCTCCGAGGCCATCCGAGCGTCGGGCTTGTCCTCTGGCATCATCGATGCCGGCTTGTCGCGTGGTCTGGCCGGGATCTCCGGGAGCACGCTGGTGGTCAACCTCGCCGGTTCGCGATACGCGGTGCGCGACGGTATGGCGACGCTGAATCCACTCGCGGCCCAGATTATCGGCCAACTCTCGAGCTTGGAGATCTGACTCCGGAATGACTAGGCCAGGCAGCGACGACCGGAGCTTGCTCAACCAGGTATTCGGGACAGAGCTGCCGCAAGAGGCGACCGACGAGCGTGATCGCGACGCCGATAATCGCGAGCAGTGGCTGAGGGAGAACGTACCCCCGCACCACGTTTGAACACCCAACTCGCCGATGTCACGGCATGAATACCCTTGCATGACTAATTCGCCGCAAAGCCCGCAATCACCGTCATAGGGACATACGGTTTTTCCGGGCGATCTTGTGCCGTCCTAGAAATTCGTGGCGATGGAGGTGGCTTTCGTGCTCAAAGGATTCAGAGATTTCGTAATGCGGGGCGACGTGATCACCGTCGCTGTCGGGTTGGTCGTGGCCTTGGCTTTCTCGAACCTGGTCAAGGCTTTCACCGACAGCGTGATCAATCCGCTGGTGGCGGCGGCCCAGCCTGGGGTCGGTTTGGGGTTAGGCTGGCAGCTCGGAAATGCAGGCAACAAGGAGACGTTCGTCGACATTGGCGCCTTCATCTCCGCGGTTGTCTACTTCATCGTCTTCATGACCACCATCTACGTCGTGATCGTGTTGCCCTACAAGCACATCCAGAAGCGCCGTGGGGTAACCGTGTTCGGTGACGAGCCCGCGACCAAGGCGTGTGGCGAGTGCTGCTCCGACATCCCCGAGGCCGCGCACAAGTGCAAGTACTGTGCCAGCGACCAGCCGGCGGCCGCCTGAAAGATCCTTCACCCGTACTCAATGCAGGGTAAGGGTCACGGTCTGCACCAATGCGGCGCCGGCCACGGCATTAGCCGAGGCCGCCGGCAGCGCCACCAGTACCACCCGGTCACCTGCCGCGGCCTGAGCCTTCTGCTTCGCCGAGACCAGGACCACGATCGCATCGGTGGCTATGACGCTGGGGCCCTTCGGGTTGGATTGGGAGGCGGTCTCTGACGCGGCAACGACGTCGACGACATCGCCAGGGCGGACCAGATCGGCCAGTGCGCTATCTGCGGGATGCACCGGCACTATCCGGGCGTCAGGCCCCGCCGCCGACTCGGCCAGTCGGCGGCCGAGCAACCGGATGTCGGTCAGCACTTCACCGCGCCGCGCCGGCCCGGCCAGTGTGGATCCGACAACCGTGTCGATGTCGGACTGCGACCCGTCGGGAATGGTTGGGACCAAACGTTTTTCGAGCCGGAGATCGTCGGCAGTCAGCGCGGCGCCTGGGCTGAGATCACGGGCCGCGACCACCACCTGAGCACGGTCACCGTCCGGGTCGGGCCGCAGTGCCGCAACACCGGCCAGGACGACGAGCCCGGCCGCCGCAATTCGCCGAGCCAGCACGGTTCGCGACCAGTCCGGGCGCAACCACTGCGAAATTTGGGTCGGTAGCGACGGATTCAGCGATTTGAGGGACTCCCCCATGCCGCAACGGTAAGTGGGGCTGGCTCGTGCCCGCGGCCGCCGGCAAGCCGCTTGTGGATAACCTGCTAGCTGGCGGCGGCCGTCGCTGACTTCGAGCTTGCCGAGTCCGACTTGTCGCTTGAGGTACTCGACTTTTCCGAGGAGCCGGACTTGTCGCTGTTATTCGACGTGTCGGTGCCCGACGACGAGCTCGACTCGGCGGATCCATTGGTCGAACTTTTCGCCGACTCACGGCTGTCGGTGCGGTAGAAACCGCTGCCCTTGAACACCACCCCGACCGAGTTGAACAGTTTGCGCAGCCGACCCGAGCAATTCTCGCAGGTGGTCAGGGCGTCGTCGGTGAAGGCCTGAACCACATCGAAGCGGTTGCCGCACTCGGTGCACGCATAGCTGTAAGTCGGCACAGAAACCTCCGTGATGGTCTAAACGGTTAGCACTCTACAGTCTCAAGTGCTAGAACCGCTATGTGGCGCGTGTCATTCCCGCTCGGCGCGGCCGTTACCGGGACACGCTGGCGCTGCTGATCATCGTCGCGATCGCCGCCGGTGTCGGATGGTTTTACCTCCGCGACGCGCGAAGCCGGGAACCCGTCCCGCAGGAGTTCCCCGCCAACCCGGCCTTCGACAGGGTCCGGCGGCACCTCGAGGGACTGCCCGTCAAGGGGTGGGATCGCTTCGAGGACTTCAATCGCGCGCGGTTCGGTGAGCCCTGGAGTGATGACGTCAACGTCGAGTACGGCCACAACGGCTGCAACACCCGGGACGACATCCTGCGCCGCGACCTGGTCGA
>DASZKQ010000494.1:0-3547 GCA_035552835.1 Mycobacterium sp.
GCGGTCGCCCGCAACACCCGGGCGCGCGGGTCTTCCGCGCGATAGACGCGGTGCCCGAAGCCCATCAGCTTCTCGTGGCGGTCCAGAATCCCCTTGACCAGTCCGCGCGCGTTACCGGTGCGCTCGACCTCTTCGAGCATCGGCAATACCCGTGCCGGTGCCCCGCCGTGCAGGGGGCCGCTCATCGCCCCGATGGCACCCGACAGCGCTGCCGCGACGTCGGCACCGGTCGACGCGATCACCCGTGCGGTGAACGTCGAGGCGTTCATCCCGTGCTCGGCGGCCGAGACCCAGTACGCGTCGACGGCCTCGATATGCCTGGGATCCGGTTCGCCTTGCCACCTGGTCATGAAACGCGCTGTGACCGTTGGGCATTCGTCGATAACCCGCTGAGGAACGGCGGCTTGATAGATGCCGCGGGCCGATTGGGCGACGTAGGACAACGCCATCACCGACGCCCGGGCGAGTTGGTCGCGGGCGGTTGCGTCGTCGATGTCGAGCAGCGGCTGATAGCCCCAGATCGGGGCTAACATCGCCAGGCCTGCCTGCACATCGACCCGCACATCACCGCTGTGGATCGGCAGCGGGAACGGCTCGGCCGGCGGCAGCCCATGGCCGAACTTTCCGTCCACCAGCAAAGCCCAGGCGTCGCCGAAGGTGATATGCCTGCCCACCAGGTCCTCGATGTCGACGCCGCGGTAACGCAGGGCGCCGCCGTCCTTGTCAGGCTCGGCGATCTCGGTGGTGAACGCGACCACACCCTCGAGGCCGGCGACGAAATCTTCCGGGATCTTGTCCGGGATGACAGTCATGCCCGAATTCTCCCACGCCGCTGTTGGCTCGTCGCTACCGGTCGGTAACCTGCGAGGGGTCGCCCAGAGTAGCGTTGACGCGATGGCAGAACCAGACAACGAGCACCTCGCCGTGATGCGGGTGGAGTACGGCTCCGTCGAGAAAGACGGTAGCCCCGACCTCGACGTCGACTGGCTCGACAATGGTTGGCTTGCGTTGTTACGCAAGTGGATTGGTGATGCCGAGCGGGCGGGGATCGCCGAGCCCAACGCGATGGTGCTGGCCACCGTTGACTCCGGAAGACCGGTTAGCCGGTCGGTGCTGTGCAAGGGCGTCGAGGAGGAAGGAATCACGTTCTTCACCTACTACGATTCGGCCAAGGGCGATGAGCTCGCCGCGACGCCGTACGCATCGGCGACCTTTCCCTGGTATTTGCTGAACAGGCAGTTCCATATCCGCGGTCCGGTGACCAAGGTTGACCCGCAGGCCACCGAGGACTACTGGTCGAAGCGGCCGCGTGGCTCGCAGCTGGGCGCCTGGGCGTCGCATCAGTCCCGGCCGATCGCCTCTCGCGCGGCGCTGGTCGACCAGCTGGCCGAGGTGACCGCCCGCTTCGCCGACTCCGAGCGGATCCCGGTTCCGCCAAACTGGGGCGGCTACCGCATTGCCCCCGAAGTCGTCGAGTTCTGGCAAGGCCGGGAAGACAGGCTGCACAACCGGATTCGTGTCACAGGTGACCAGGTCGAACGCCTGCAGCCCTGACCCCTATCGCCGCGTGTACCCGCCGTCAGAGCCGGACTGCGCCCCCGCGCAGGCGCGCCGTGCCGATAACGACTACCTTCAGCTGTACGCAACCTTGTATGGCCAGCATCAGCCGAGACCGAGAAGGGGTTCCAGTGGCCGCAACCGACGACTCCGCCACTCTCCAGTACCCGGGTGGTGAGTTGGAGCTCGACATCGCCCACGCCACCGAGGGAGCCGACGGTATCGCGCTCGGCTCGCTGCTGGCCAAGAGCGGATACACGACTTTCGACAACGGCTTCGTCAACACAGCCGCTTGCAAGAGCGCGATCACCTATATCGACGGTGACGCCGGCATCCTGCGTTATCGTGGCTACCCGATCGAGCAGCTTGCCGAGAAGTCGACGTTCATCGAAGTCAGCTACCTGCTGATCTACGGCGAGCTGCCGACCAAGGAACAGCTGGCGACCTTCACCCGCTCGATCCAGTTGCACACGATGCTGCACGAGGACTTGAAGCGGTTCTTCGATGGCTTCCCGCGCAACGCCCACCCGATGCCGGTGCTGTCCAGCACCGTTAACGCGCTTTCCGCTTACTATCCGGATTCGCTTGATCCCGCAGACGCCGAGCAGGTCGAGCTGTCCACGATCCGGCTGCTGGCCAAGCTGCCCACCATCGCCGCCTACGCCTACAAGAAGTCGGTTGGTCAGCCCTTCCTCTACCCGGACAACTCGCTGACGCTGGTAGAGAACTTCCTGCGGATGACGTTCGGGCTGCCCGCCGAGCCCTACGACGTCGACCCCGAGATCGTGCGGGCGCTGGACATGCTGCTGATCTTGCACGCCGACCACGAGCAGAACTGTTCGACGTCGACGGTGCGGCTGGTGGGGTCGTCGCAGGCCAACCTGTTCACCTCGATCTCCGGCGGCATCAATGCTTTGTGGGGCCCGCTGCACGGCGGCGCCAACCAGGCCGTGCTGGAAATGCTGGAGAAGATCCGCAAGAGCGACGACGACGTCGGCGAGTTCGTCCGCAAGGTCAAGAACCGCGAAGAAGGCGTCAAGCTGATGGGCTTCGGTCACCGGGTGTACAAGAACTACGACCCGCGCGCTCGGATCGTGAAGGAACAGGCCGACAAGATCCTGGCCAAACTCGGCGGTGACGACGACCTGCTGAGCATCGCCAAGGAACTCGAAGAGGCGGCGCTGACCGATGACTACTTCGTCGAACGCAAGCTCTACCCCAATGTCGACTTCTACACCGGGCTGATCTACCGGGCGCTGGGCTTCCCGACCAGGATGTTCACTGTGCTGTTCGCGTTAGGCCGGTTGCCCGGCTGGATCGCGCACTGGCGGGAGATGCACGACGAAGGCGACAGCAAGATCGGCCGTCCCCGCCAGATCTACACCGGCTACACGGAGCGCAACTACGCCACCATCGATTCCCGGTAGTGGCGATCGCGAGCGCGGTGTAGCCGGGCGAAGCGGGTCGCCACCATCGGGTGTAGCTAAACCGCAGCCAGCACCGCCATCGCGGCGTTGTGACCGCCGATACCGGAGACTGCTCCGCCGCGCCGGGCGCCGGAGCCGCACAGCAGGATTCGCTCGTGGGCGGTGGCCACGCCCCATCGCCGAGCCGGGGTGTCCAGCCGGTCGTCGTCGTCAGCGAACGGCCAGCGCAATGCGCCGTGGAAAATGTTGCCGCCGGTCATTCCCAGCGCGTGTTCCAGGTCCAGGGTGGTCGTCGTCTCGATACAACGCAGGCCGTTCGCATCGTTCATCAGGACCTCCTGAATCGGTTCGGCCAGAACGCAATTCAATGAATTCAGCACGGCGTTGGTGAGCGCATCACGCACCAGCGCCGGCTCGTCGTCACCGAACAGCGAATGGGGCGTATGCAGGCCGAACACCGTCAACGTCGCCGCGCCCGATGCACGCAGCGCGGGGGACAGGATGGTTGGGTCGGTCAGCGAATGGCAATAGATCTCGCACGGCAGTGGATCCGGTAACGCTCC
>DASZKQ010000495.1:0-3684 GCA_035552835.1 Mycobacterium sp.
GTCGCCGTGACGGTGTTCGGCGGCGTGCTGGCTTGGTTGGACGGTGCCGGCCTGGGCGCGCTGGCCTACGCCGCAGTGTTCATCTTCGTGATCGCCGGCTGGGTGGTGTCGCTGTGTCTGCACGAGTTCGGTCACGCGATCACGGCGTGGCGATTCGGCGATCGTGACATCGCCGTGCGCGGTTATCTGAGCCTGGATCCGCGGCGCTACAGCCATCCGATGCTGTCGCTGGGTCTGCCGATGTTGTTCATCGCGCTGGGCGGCATTGGATTGCCCGGCGCCGCCGTCTATGTGCGGACCTCGTTCATGACAGCCGCGCAGCGCACCCTGGTAAGCCTGGCCGGGCCGGCGGCCAACCTGCTGCTGGCGGTGCTGCTACTGGCGCTGACCCGCTTGGGTTTCGACCCGGCGCACCCGGTGTTGTGGGCCGCGGTGGCCTTTTTGGGCTTCCTCCAGGTCACCGCGGTACTGCTGAACCTGCTGCCGATACCTGGCCTGGACGGTTACAGCGCAGTGGAGCCGCATTTGAGTCCGGAGACCCAGCGCGCGCTGGAACCGTTCAAGCAGTACGGCTGGCTGATTCTGCTGGTAGTCCTGATCGCGCCGATGCTGAACCAGTGGTTTTTCGGGATGGTCTTCTGGTTCTACGAGTTGTCCGGGGTGCCCAGAAGCTGGGCGCTTGCCGGGATGCAACTGACCCGGTTCTGGCACGCCTGGTTCTGAGGTGATGCCGGTGGCAGCACCGCAACAGCACACCTTGAAATATATGCGTAAGTACGCATATATTTAGCGGCATGGGCGCCGGCCACGAACACACCAACGTCGACACACCAGTGCCGAAAATGGTTGCTGCCACCGCGCTGCTGGGCGGGTTCTTCGTCGTTGAACTGACTACCGCGCTGGTGATCGGCTCGATGGCTCTGCTGGCCGACGCGGGCCACATCCTGACCGACGTGGCGGCCACCTTCATGGGGCTGTGCGCTCTGGTGCTGGCCCGGCGCGGCAGCTCGTCCCCGGGCCGTACCTACGGTTGGCACCGCGCCGAGGTGTTTACCGCCGTGGCCAACGCCGTCCTGCTGGTTGCGGTGGCGACGATCATCCTCCGCGAATCGATCGGTCGGATCGGCCATGCGCCGGAAGTGCCGGGGATTCCGATGATCGTCGTGGCGCTGGCCGGGCTGGCCACTAATGCGGCGGTCGCGCTGCTGCTGCGGTCGCACTCGACGCAGAGCCTGGCCGTCCAGGGCGCCTACATGGAGGTCATCGCCGACACGGTCGGCAGCATTGGGGTGCTGATCGCCGGCGTGGTGACGATCACCACGCACTGGGCCTACGCCGACGTGGTGGTCGCGGTTCTGGTCGCGCTGTGGGTGCTGCCGCGGGCGTTGTCACTGGCCGGCGGCGCATTGCGCATCCTGTCCGAATCGTCGCCCAGCCACATCGACGTCGAAAAGCTGCGTTCGGCGCTCGGCGCCGTCGACGGCGTGACCGACGTGCACGATCTCCACGTCTGGACGCTGGTACCCGGCATGGACATGGTGACCGCGCACCTGGCCAGCGCTGGCGACTCGGCGCGGGTACTCGGTGCGGCCCGGGCGATCCTTGCCGCGCACGGACTAGGCCACGCCACCATCCAGGTGGAGCCGCCGGGCGGTGTCGGTGACTGCGTGGGCGGTTGCTGACCCGGCTCAGCTGAGCCCGAGTGCGGCGCGGGCGGCCGGGTCACAGTCGTCGAGCAGATCCAGGCACCGAGTCTGCTCGTCGGTTTCGCCGATGGCGTCAGCCGCCCTGGCCAGCGCAGCCACGCACCGCAGAAAACCGCGATTGGGCTCGTGGGAATACGGCACCGGCCCGAACCCCTTCCAGCCGTTGCGGCGCAGCTGGTCCAGGCCGCGGTGGTAGCCGGTGCGGGCGTAGGCGTAGGCGGTGACCGCCTTGTCGTCGGCGAGCGCTTCCTCGGCCAGCGCAGCCCAGGCCACCGAGGCCGACGGGTGTGCCGCGGCGACGACGGCCGGGTTCTCGTTGGCCTGCAATTGGGCCTCGGCATCGGTGTCGCCGGGCAACAGGGTCGGATCCGGTCCCAGAAGATCACGCATGGGCGTCATGGGGTTATTGTGCCGTGCGACGCCGCCGCACCAAACGGGGTGTCGAGTCGCTAAGCTGCAATACGTATTTCGACAGCGAAGAGGACAGCAGCGCTTATGCCGAATCCCTCAGGGCCTGACCGCGACGACACGTCGAATGCGCCGGAGGTCGATCCAGACGCCGTCGATCGAGGTGCCGCAAGCGACCCGGCGGAATCCGACCCTGACGCCACCGAACAGGTAGCCGGTCCCGACGACGATGCCATCGAGAGCTACCGGGCGGAGCCCGCGACCGAGGTGATGGCCAAGGCGCAGCGCGAGCAGGAGGCGCCCAAACAGCGCGGCGCGCGGGGTGAGCGTCGCTTCACTGCCCCGGGGTTCGACGCCAAGGAGACGGCGGTCATCAATGCCGCTACCGAGCCAGCGACCGAGATCTTCGATACGCGCCATCCGCCGTCTGGATCGACCGAAGCTCGGCCCAGAGCGGCGATGCCGCAGCTGATTCCGCCTCGGCTGGGGGCCAAGTTGCGGCCGTCGACCCAGCGCAGCTGGGGTTGGGTGCTGGCATTGATCCTGATCATCCTGGCGTTGGCGGCCGTCGCGGTGCTGGGCACCGTGCTACTGACCCGCAATAACAAAAAGCCGAAGGCCTCACAAGAAGACCAGGTCCGCAGCACCATCCAGAGCTTCGATGTCGCGGTGCAGAAAGGCGACCTGTCCACGTTGCGTGGCGTCACCTGCGGCAACATGCGCGACGACTACGTCAACTACGACGAGCGCGAATGGACCGACACTTATCGTCGCGTCGCGGCGGCCAAGCAGTATCCGGTGGTCGCCAACATCGACCAGGTAGTCGTCAACGGAAACCACGCCGAGGCCAATGTGACCGCGTTCATGGCCTATGCGCCGCAGGTTCGCTCGGCCCGCAGTTTCGACCTGCAGTACCGCGACGACCGGTGGAAGATCTGCGAGTCCAACACGGGTTAAGTCAGGCCGACACAGACTTGCCGGCGCAGTGCAGGTCGTTGCAGGCCTCGATGACCCGCGCGGTCATGCCCGCTTCGGCCTTCTTCAAATAGCTGCGCGGGTCGTAGACCTTCTTGCTGCCCACCTCGCCGTCGACCTTCAGCACGCCGTCGTAGTTGGTGAACATGTGAGCCGCGATCGGGCGGGTGAACGCGTACTGGGTGTCGGTGTCGACGTTCATCTTCACCACGCCGTACCCCAGGGCCTCCTCGATCTCCGACTTCAGTGATCCCGAGCCGCCGTGGAACACGAAGTCGAACGGCTTGGCATCGTCGGGCAGTCCGAGCTTGGCCGACGCCACCTTTTGCCCTTGGGCAAGGATGTCCGGTCGGAGCTTGACGTTGCCGGGCTTGTAGACGCCGTGCACGTTGCCGAACGTCGCGGCCAGCAGGTAGTGGCCGTGCTCACCGTGGCCCAGCGCTTCGAGGGTCTTCTCGAAGTCATCAGGCGTGGTGTAGAGCTTGTCGTTGATCTCGTGGGCGACGCCATCTTCCTCGCCGCCCACGACGCCGATCTCGATCTCCAGGACGATCTTGGCGGCCGCAGCCTCCTTGAGCAGCTCCTTGGCGATCAC
>DASZKQ010000496.1:0-8837 GCA_035552835.1 Mycobacterium sp.
AACCTCCTCTACGAAACCAGGGGCGCCAAAGAGGCGCTCCCGACGCTGTTGCGCAAGGGTGAGCGGCTGCTGATTTTCCTGCCGTTGGCGCACGTGCTGGCCCGCGCGTTGACGTTGTGCGCGTTCCACAACAAGGTTGTCGTCGGATTCACCAGCGACATCAAGAATCTGGTGCCGATGTTCGGGGTGTTCAAACCGACGGTCGTGGTGTCGGTGCCACGTGTGTTCGAGAAGGTCTACAACACCGCCGCGCAGAACGCCGCCAACGACGGCAAGGGCCGCATCTTCGCGATCGCCGCCCAGGCCGCTGTCGACTGGAGCGAAGCCTGCGATCGCGGTGGCCCGGGTCTGCTGCTGCGGGCCAAGCACGCGCTGTTCGATCGGCTGGTGTATCAGAAACTGCGCGCGGCGCTCGGCGGTGACTGCCGCGCGTCGGTCTCCGGCGGCGCACCGCTGGGCGGGCGGCTTGGCCACTTCTACCGCGGCGTCGGTCTGACCGTCTATGAGGGCTACGGGCTGACCGAGACCAGCGCGGCGATCACCGTCAACCAGATCGGCGGCCTGAAGGTTGGCACCGTTGGAAAGTTGTTGCCGGGCAACAGCTTGCGCATCGCCGACGACGGCGAGCTGTTGGTGCGAGGCGGCGTGGTGTTCCACGGCTACTGGCACAACGAGCAGGCCACCACCGAAGCGATGGAAGACGGCTGGTTCAAGACCGGTGACCTGGGCGCGGTCGACGACGACGGGTTCCTAACGATCACCGGCCGCAAGAAGGAAATCATCGTCACAGCTGGAGGGAAAAACGTCGCCCCCGCCGTATTGGAGGACCAGCTACGGGCACACCCACTGATCAGCCAGGCGATGGTGGTCGGAGACGCGCGACCGTTCGTGGGCGCGCTGATCACCATCGACCCGGAGGCGTTCGAGGGCTGGAAGCTGCGCAACAGCAAGCCCGCCGGAGCGTCGGTGAGCGATCTGGCCACCGACCCCGACCTGATCGCCGAGGTGGATGCGGCCGTCAAACAGGCCAATTTGGCGGTGTCGCATGCGGAGTCGATCCGCAAATTCCGCATCCTGCCCGTCGACTTCACCGAGGACACCGGCGAGCTCACCCCCACGTTGAAAGTCAAGCGCAAGGTGGTAGCCGAGAAGTTCGCCCACGACATCGAGGCGATCTACGCGAAGGACTAGCCGGGTATCAACTCAGACAGCCGGGCGGCCAACGCATCCCATCGCCACCGCGCGGTGACCCAATCCCGGCCGGCGGCGCCCATCGCTGCGGCCCGATCGGGGTCAGCGAGCAGCTCGGTAACGGCGTCAGCGATCTGATTCACCGAGCGACCGTCGACCAATAACCCAGTCTTGTTGTGCTGCACGGTTTCCGGCGCGCCACCCGAGCACCCGGCGATTACCGGCACACCGGTCGCGGAAGCTTCCAGAAACACAATGCCCAGCCCCTCCACATCCAGCCCAGCCCCGCGGGTCCGGCATGGCATCGCGAATACGTCGGCCATCGCGTGGTAGGCGGGAAGGTCCGCGGCCGGGACCCCGCCGGTGAACGTCACGTGTTCGCCCACGCCAAAGCGCTCGGCCAGCCGGCGCAGCGTCTCCAGATATGGACCACCGCCGGCGATCACCAGCGCCGCCCCATCCACTCGTTGCCGGACTGCCGGCAGCGCCCGTATCAGCATGTCTTGCCCCTTGCGCGGCACCAGCCGCGACAGGCACACCACCGTGGGCCGCTCACCCAATCCGTAGCGGGCGCGTAACTCGGTGCGGCTTGCCGGGTCCGGATGGAATCGGTCGGTGTCCACCCCGGGCGGCAGGTGCTCCAGCGCGGACTGCGGCCCGAACGCTGAGGCGAACCGCCCTCGGGTATAGCGGCTGACGAAGGTGACGATGTCGCTGTCGTCACCTATGCGACGCAGCACTGACCGTGCCACCGGAAGCATCGACCATCCCACCTCGTGGCCGTGAGTGCTGGCCAGCACCCGTGTCGCACCGGCTTGACGGGCGCGCTGCGCCAGCAGCCCCAATGGCGCGGCCGCGCCGAACCAGACGGTGTCGATCTCGTGCTCGGCGATCAGCCGGCGCATCCGGACGTCGACCGCGGGCACGGGCAGCATCAAGGTCCCGGGATGGCGTACCACCTGATAGCCCACGGTTTGAGCATCAAATACGTCGGCGCCGTTCCACTGCGGCGCGTACACCGTCACGGTGTGCTCCCCGGTGGCGGCCAGTCGAGAAACCAGCTCGACCAGATAGGACTGGATGCCGCCGCGTCGAGGCGGAAAGTCGTTGGTTACCAGCAGGACCCGGGACACCTGGGTAGGTTAACGGGTCAGCCACTGCTGCCAGTCGGCGAGCACACCCTTCGTGTCGACGCCCAGGACGCCATGCACGGCGGTGGGTAGGTCGGCGTGCCCGACACCACACGCAGCCCGGTAGAGCGCGCGCAGCGCCGTCGTCCCGCGGGTATCGGCGACAAAACGCGCGAACCACCATGCCCGGTCGTAGGCATCAGAACGCTGCAGCCCGGGTGCGTCAAGGTCGGCGTCCGACGGCAACGCCGTCGGTAGCTGCGTCAACTTAGGCAGCGGCGTGTGCGGCCTGGCAACGTAGTCAGCCACACCTTCGGTCAGCCACCGCGGCGCATCCACTGCCGTGTCGGCGCGCGTTGCGTAGTGAAAAAGCTCGTGGCCCAACACGATTCGCAACGCCGGGTCACTCATGCTGACGGCACCGGGCGCGAACACAATCCGCTGGCCGATCGCGATCCGCCGGACCGGGTCTACCCGGTCGGCAACGGCCACCGCCGCGATATCGGCCCACTGCGCGGCAGGCCCTCCGCCGGCCTCGCTCTCGAACCGCGGCTGCCAGCCGGTGGCCACCACGGTGATATCGCGTGGCCAGTCGGCCCCCCAGAACGCCTCCACTGCGTCGACGGCCTGACCGATGTTCGCAGCGACACGGCCAAGCAGGACCTCCGATCGCGGACCGCCGAGATTAGTCATCCGCACGGTGCGGTCGCCGGCACCGACGAGCTGCGGCGCTGCGGTGCTGACCGGTTGTGCCGGTGCTGTCCGCCCCGGGCCGAGGACTGAGACGGCGCCGAAGACCAGTTCGGCGATCAGTGCGCCGGCCAGTAGCCAGCGGCGACGGTGTGTATACCGTCGGCGATCAGTAACGGCGGGCGTCGTAGATCGGGCCGGACGATGTCATCGGCACCACCCGCACCGGCACGCCGTAGGTGGACGAGTGGACCATCAGGCCGTCACCGATGTAGATGCCGGCATGGGAGGCGTCGGAATAGAAGGTCAGCACGTCACCGGGCTGCAGGTCGGACAGCGAGACCGGCTGGCCGCCGTGGGCCAGCGCCTGGCTGGAATGCGGCAGTGCAATGCCGGCCTGCTGGAACGCCCACAGCACCAAGCCGGAGCAGTCGAACCCGCCTGGCGCGGCGCCACCCCAGGAGTAGGGCGCGCCGACCTGGGTCAGCGCAGCCTGGACCGCGATAGCGCCCTGACCGCTACCGGGTGCGGCGCCGAATCCAGGTCCGGGACCGCCCGGCTGCCCGCCGCCCGGTGGTAACGCCTCTGGAGCGGGAGCGGCGGCCATGGCCGCGGCCGGCGGGACGGGCCCGGGTGTGGCCAGCTCGGTGCGCTGGTTGGGGCTCAGCGCGAGGTACTGCGACTTGACGATGCCGATCTGCAGCTGCAGCTGGCTCTGTTTGGACTGCAGGCTGGCGCGCACCGCGGCGGCCTGCTCGGCCGCGGTTTTGGCGTCAGCGGCCGATTTCGCGGATGCGTTCTCGGCTTGGGTGGCCTGCTCGCGGCTGGCGCGGTAGTTGGCCATCTGCGCGAGCATTGCGGTGGACATCACCCGCTGCACGGCCAACTTGCCGATCAGCTGTTGCGGCGACTCGGCGGTCATGATGGCGTTCAAGCCGTCGGTGCGGCCGCCCATATACATGGCTGCCGCAAACTTGTCGACGCCGGCCTGAAATGTTGCCAACCGCGATTTCGCGGCGTCTGCGGCGGCCAGGTCGTCGGTGTGCTTCATGTCGGCTGCCCGCTGCGTGGCCAGCTTGTTGTTGAGGTCGAGCTGCGCGCTGTGCATGGCCTCGGTGGTCTGCTCAGCTTGCCGCGACAGCTCACTGAGCTTTGCCATCGCATCATTGACTGGGTCGGCCAGCACATTGCTGGCGGCAACTCCGGATAGGGCGACTGACCCAGCTAGCGCTGCGATAGCAAAGCGCTTGGCTGCGCGCAAACACGCGCTTCTGCCGTTATGCCCCAACCCCAAGACTTTGCATCCTTAAACCCCGTCGGCCCACACGGCCGAATCTGCTTTAGGTCTCAGATAGGTTACGAAACGGCATCGGGGTTGTCCAACTCTGGATGATTAAGAAAACAGCAAGAATTCAACGTAACGCCGTTAGGCTACCCCGGGCCGCTGACGGTGAATTGGGACCAGCCGCAGTCTTGGGGCCAGCCCCGCTTCGGCGAGCACCTCCAGTGCGGCGCGCTCATCCTCCAGCAAAGTTTCCGGTACCCCGAGTATCACGCTGACAACGCAGTCACGGCATCCCGGACCGCGTACTGCGCAGTCGTCACAATCGATGACCACTGGTTCTGCCGGCTCGGGCGGGCCTACCGCCGCCCGGTCGGGCTCGCTGCTGTGCACCATCTTGTTGGTCCTCTCGGTCTTTTGGGTGGCCTTGCCGCCACGCTAACCGCCGGCACCGACATATCTCACCGGCGTCATTTCCGTTTACGGCCCGCGACGCGCCGCAGCAGAATCCGAGCAGTGTCGGTGCGACTGCCTAACGTCACGGCCATGGGCGCGCCCGCCGGCCAGCAGCTGAGCCTCCCCGACCTCGACGGTGCTGCCGAAATGTCGCTGCGCGAGACCACATTCGTGGTCGTGGACCTGGAAACCACCGGCGGGCGCATGACCGCTGGTGAGGGGACGGCCGCCGACGCGATCACCGAGATCGGGGCGGTCAAAGTGCGCGGCGGTGTGGTGCTGGGCGAGTTCGCCACCCTCGTCGACCCGCAGCGCAGCATCCCGCCGCAGATCGTGCAGCTGACCGGCATCACCACGGCGATGGTGTGCGATGCGCCGACCATCGGCGCGGCGTTGCCGATGTTTTTCGAGTTCGCCCGCGGCGCGGTGCTGGTGGCCCACAACGCCAGGTTCGACATCGGGTTTTTGCGGGCCGCTGCCGATCGGTGCGGAATCGGATGGCGGCGGCCGCAAGTGCTTTGCACCGTCCAGCTGGCCCGCAGGGTGCTCAGCCGCGAGGAAGCTCCAAGCGTGCGGCTGGCAGCGCTGGCCCGGCTGTTCGCCGTCGCCAGCGAGCCCACCCACCGGGCGCTCGACGACGCGCGGGCCACCATCGAGGTGTTGCACGCGCTCATCGAGCGCGTCGGCAATCAAGGAGTGCACACTTACGCCGACTTGCGCTCGTATCTGCCAGACGTGACGCCAGCACAGCGGCGCAAGCGAGTGCTGGCCCAAGGGTTGCCACGCCGGCCTGGGGTCTACCTATTCCGTGGTCCGGCCGGCGAGGTGCTCTACGTCGGCACCGCAATTGACTTGCGGCGCAGGGTAAGTCAGTACTTCAACGGCTCGGATCGGCGCAGCCGGATCAAGGAGCTGGTCGCGCTGGCGATCACCGTCGAGCATGTCGAGTGCGCGCACGGGCTAGAAGCCGGTGTCCGCGAACTGCGGATGCTCAGCGCGCACGCCCCGCCCTACAACCGCCGGTCGAGATTCCCGCACCGCTGGTGGTGGGTGATGCTGAGCGACGAGGCCTTTCCCCGATTTTCGGCTACCCGAACGCCGCGCCACGACCGCGCGGTCGGCCCGTTTCGCTCCCGCACCGACGCCGCCGACACCGCCGCCCTGCTGGCGCGGTTCACCGGTGTGCGGACCTGCACCAAGCGGCTGGCCCGTTCGGTGCTGCACGGACCGGCCTGTCCGCAGCATGAGGTTTCGCCGTGTCCGGCTGCTCGCGGTGCGACCGCCGGCCAATACGCTGCGGCAACAGAGCGCGCCGCAGCGTTGATCGACGGCCTGGACAATGCCGCGTTGGCCGCGGCCGTGCAGCAGATCGCCGACCTTGCCCAGCGTCAGCGCTACGAGAGCGCCGCCCGGCTGCGCGATCACACGGTCGCCGCGGTGGAGGTGCTCTGGCGTGGCCAGCGCCTGCGCACGCTGGCCGCGCTGCCGGAGCTGGTGGCCGCCGCCCCGGACGGCGACGGCGGATGGCAGCTCGCCGTCATCCGCCACGGCCAGCTCGCCGCCGCGGGCACTGCCCGCTGTGGCGTGCCGCCGATGCCCGTCGTCGACGCCATCTGGGCGGGCGCGCAGGTGGTCCTGCCGCAGCCCGCCCCGCTGGGCGGCGCGCTGGTGGAGGAGACGGCGCTGATCGCGCGCTGGCTGGCGGCGCCGGGGGTCCGTATCGTGCGGGTCAGCGGCGGCGACGATGCAGAGCGAAGCGATGAGGAGGAGCGCCGCCATATCACCGGCTCCGACGAAGCGCCGGGTTGGTGTTCGCCATTGGGATCCGCGGGGCCGTGGGCCGAGTGGGCCGCGGCGGCGCGCTCGGCGCGACTAGCCGCCGAACAGGCCGTCACGAGCCGGGATTCAGAGCTGCTGACCGAACCGCACCCATCGCGCGAGCAGCTGTTCGGCGGCGCCGCTGTCGATCGCGTCGGCGGCGCGGCTCAGCCCATCTTCCCACGCCGGCAGCCACTCGGCGCGGCTGGATAGCCCGGCATGGGCGACGATCGCACCCGCGGCGTTGAGCACGACGGCATCGCGCACCGGGCCCTTGGCGCTGGCCAGCACCGAGCGTGCCTCCGCCGCGTTGGCCGTCGCATCACCACCCAGTAAGTCGTCCAGATCGGCACGGGCGAACCCGAACCCGGCGGGGTCGAAGGTCAGCTTGTCCACGGTGCCGGCCTGCACCCGCCAGATCGTGCTGGTTGTCGTGGTGGTGAGCTCGTCGAGGCCGTCGTCGCCGTGTACCACCAACACACTGGACTGGCGCGCGGCGAAAACCCCCGCCATCACCTCGGCCAGATCGGCGAACGCACAGCCGATCAGCCCCGCCCGTGGTCGTCCCGGATTGGTCAGTGGCCCAAGCAAATTGAACACTGTCGGCACGCCAACTTCGCGCCGTACTACCGACGCGTGCCGGTATGACGGATGGAACTGCGGCGCGAAGCAGAAGCCGATCCCGACTTCGGCGACACTGCGTGCGACGTCGTCGGGATCCAGGTCGATGCGTACCCCCAGCGCCTCGAGGGTGTCGGCGCCGCCGGCCAGCGAGGACGCCGCCCGGTTACCGTGCTTGACCACCGGAACGCCGGCCGCCGCCACCACGATCGCCGCCATGGTGGAGAGGTTGACGGTGTTGACACCGTCACCGCCGGTGCCGACCACATCGACGGTGTCGGTTCCGATCTGCTCGGTGGGCAGCCGACGCGCGTGCTGAAGCATCACGTCGGCCAGCTCGGTGACTTCCGCTGCCGTCGGAACTTTCATTTTCAGCGCCACCGCGAAGGCCGCGATCTGGGCCGGCGTCGCGGATCCGGTCATGATCTGCTCCATGGCCCAGCCGGCCTGTCCGCGTGACAGGTTCTGGCCCGCGGTCAAGACCGTGAGGATCTGCGGCCACGACGACGCCTCGTCCGGGGGCCGCTGGGATGACCCGGGTGCTGACACCGCCACACCGCAGATGGTCCCATGGCGATCGCAAGCACGGCGAAGCCGGGCGCAGCGGGTCGCCATGCGCAAGCCCCAGCCGATCGCAAGCACGGCGAAGCCGGGCGCAGCGGGTCGCCATGCGCAAGCCCCAGCCGATCGCAAGCACGGCGAAGCCGGGCGCAGCGGGTCGGGTATGCGCAAGCCCCAGCCGATCGCAAGCACGGCGAAGCCGGGCGCAGCGGGTGGGGTAATTGCCGCCCCGGGTGGAGATCGACAACTACAAAGCGTCATACTTGCGGATGTGACGAGTGCGGTAGGGACCTCGGGTACAGCTATCACGGCGCGCGTACATTCGCTCAACCGCCCCAACATGGTCAGTGTCGGCACCATAGTCTGGCTTTCCAGCGAATTGATGTTCTTTGCTGGGCTGTTCGCGATGTACTTCACCGCGCGCGCTCAGGCCGGCGGCAATTGGCCGCCAGCGCCGACCGAGCTGAACCTCTACCAAGCCGTCCCGGTCACCCTGGTGCTGATCGCCTCGTCGTTCACCTGCCAGATGGGGGTTTTCGCGGCCGAGCGCGGCGACGTGTTCGGGCTGCGCCGCTGGTATTTGCTCACCTTTGCGATGGGGTTGTTCTTCGTCCTGGGGCAGGCCTACGAGTACCACCACCTGATGAGCCACGGAACCACCATTCCCAGCAGCGCTTACGGCAGCGTTTTCTACCTGGCCACCGGCTTTCACGGTCTACATGTCATCGGCGGGCTGATCGCCTTTATTTTCCTGCTGGCCCGCACCACGATGAGCAAGTTCACCCCGGCTCAGGCGACCGCGTCGATCGTCGTCTCCTACTACTGGCACTTCGTCGACATCGTTTGGATCGCCCTGTTCGCCACGATTTATTTCATCCGATGAGCAGCGCGCGTAAGGACAGGAGTGCTCGGTTGAAGAGACTGGGGTTGACCCGATCGCTTAGTGACCGGGCGCGACGTCGCCTGCGTCGCCGTTTGTCCGCGGGACTGCTGCTGGTGGTGGCACTTTCAGCGGCCGGCGGCCTGGCTGCCGTCTTGACCCCAAGCCCACAAGTGGCCGTCGCCGACGAGTCGGCCTCCGCGCTGCT
>DASZKQ010000497.1:0-12310 GCA_035552835.1 Mycobacterium sp.
CGAGTGGTGGCATTGGAAGAGGCGTTTCTTCATCCACGGGTTTGGGACTTGTTTCCCGAACCGCTGCAACGGAAATACCAGCCCGTCCGGGCCAGACTCAGCGACGTCGGAGCCGAGCGCATCCGTCTCATGGACGCCGCGGGGATCGACGTGCAGGTGCTCTCACACGTCCAGCCCGGTGTCCAAGTGCTCGCCGATGAGCAGGCCGAGTTGGCGGTCGCGGTCAGCCGTGAAGTCAACGACTGGTTGGCAGCCGCGGTCGCCGCACACCCGGCCCGGTTCGCCGGCTTTGCCATGCTGCCGACCCAGTCGCCGGCTGACGCCGCCGACGAACTGGAGCGTGCCGTTCGTGATCTCGGCTTCAAAGGCGCGCTGATCAACGGACACACCAACGGGCGTTATCTCGATGATCCGTCATTTGACGTGCTGCTCGGCCGGGCCGAATCTTTGGGCGTTCCCATCTACATTCATCCCACTGACCCTCCGCCGGAGGTGGCGGATCGCTATTACGCACCTTTCGATTCGGCGCTGGTGCCTACCTGGGGCTGGCCGGTGGAAACTGGAACGCATCTGCTCAGGTTGATCTGCGCTGGGGTGTTCGATCGTCATCCGAATCTGAAGGTCATCGTCGGGCACATGGGGGAACTGCTTCCGTTCTGCTTCACCAGGCTCAACGTCGGACTGACGATGGCCGGGTGGTTGCTGGGTGCCGAATCAGACAGCAAAGAGGTGCCACGATCGCCGATGCGCAACAGCGTCGGCTACTACTTGCGGGAAAACGTATTCATCACCAGCAGCGGGGTTTTCGACGTACCGGTGTTCGTCTGTGCGCGAGCGATGCTGGGCCTGGATAACCTCATGTTTTCCGTCGACTATCCGTTCCAGGACAACTTCGCCGCGATGGAATTCCTGCAACAGTGCGACCTTTCGCCCGAGGACAGGGAGCGGTTCGCGCACCGCACCGCGGAGAAGCTGCTGAAGCTTGACGATCAAAAGGGTGAGATCGGTATCTCGAGCGCCGCCCACGGCGATGCCTGGTATCGGCTGCGCAGCCGCGCCAAGTCGAAAATCGGCAGGGCATTGATTTCGGCCCTCGTCAAGTAGCGCCTTACAGCGGAATGTTCTTGTGGCGCCCACGCCGTGCCGGCGCCTGGGCCAACGCCTCGGTCAGCTTGCTGCGAGTGTGGGCGGGGTCGATCTTCTCGTCGACCACGCCGATGTCGATGGCGTTGTCCACGCCGCCGGCGAGCCGCTCGTGCTCGGCGGCAAGCTCGTCGTGTAGCGCTTCGCGCTCGTCGTCCGGTGCGGCCGCCAGCTTCTTCTTGTGCAGAATCCCGACGGCTGCCTTGGCCCCCATCACCGCGACCTCGGCATCCGGCCATGCGAACACCTTGGTGGCGTTCAAAGAACGCGAGTTCATCGCAATATAGGCGCCGCCGTAGATCTTTCGGGTAACCAGGGTGACTCGCGGAACAGTGGCCTCGCCGAACGCGTGTAGCAGTTTCGCGCCGCGGCGCACCACACCGCCCCATTCCTGGTCTACACCCGGCAGGTAGCCGGGAACGTCGACGATCACGACCAACGGGATGCCGAACGCATCGCAAAGACGCACGAAACGCGCTGCCTTCTCGGCACTTTCCGAGTTGAGGCAACCGCCGAGCCGCAGCGGGTTGTTGGCAAGCACGCCGACCGTGCGGCCTGACAACCGGCCCAGACCGACCACCATTGACGGTGCCCACTTGGCCTGGAACTCGTCGAACGGCGCGTCGTCATCAAGCAATGCGATAACGAGCGGGTGCACGTCGTAAGCGCGTCGCGGCGAAGCTGGCAACAACGCATGTAGGTCGGTGTCGTGCGCCTCGGCTTTGCTGCGGTCGAAATGCCCTTGCTGGCAGAACAATCCGACCAACCGGCGGCCGCGCTCGTACGCGTCGGCCTCGTCGTTGGCGACGATGTGGCACACCCCGGACTTCTTGTGGTGAGTGTCCGGGCCGCCAAGCGACGCCATGTCGACGTCTTCGCCGGTGACGCTGCGCACGACGTCGGGCCCGGTGACGAACACCCGGCTGTCCGGCGCCATCACGACGACGTCGGTCAGCGCCGGCCCGTAGGCCGCGCCCCCGGCGGCGAAACCGACCACCACTGAGATCTGCGGAATGTATCCGGACGCCCGGATCATCGCCTCGAACACCAGCCCGACCGCGTGCAGCGCGCGCACGCCCTCGGCCAGCCGCGCCCCGCCGGAGTGCCAGATGCCCACGATCGGGCTCTGCTCTTCGATGGCAGTGTCGTAGGCGTTGACGATGTGCGTGCAGCCTTCCAGACCCATGGCGCCGCCCATCACGGTGCCATCGGTGCAGAAAGCGATGGTGCGCAAGCCGCTCACGGTTCCGGCAGCGGCCAGCACACCGGAGCGGTCACGCTCGTGTAGCAGCTCTATGCTGCCGTCGTCGAAGAACCTGCTGAGGCGCAGCAGCGGATCGCGCGGGTCGAGCGACTCGTCAACCACGTCTGGGGCCAGGGTCGTCATCGCAGGTCTCCTGTTCCAATGATGGATCGATCTAGTAGCGGCCAAACGTGATTGCCACGTTGTGCCCGCCGAATCCGAACGAATTATTGATGGCGTACTGGTAGTCGCCCGGTCGCGGTTTGCCAGCCACCACGTCGAGGTCGATCTCCGGGTCGAGGTTGACCAGGTTCAGGGTAGGCGGAACAACCTGGTCGCGCAGCGCCAGCACGGTCAAGATCGACTCCACGGCGCCGACCGCACCGACCGAGTGACCGAGCGCGGACTTGGGTGCGTACACCGCCGCCTTTCCGCCGTGCGGCCCTATCGCATTGTTGATCGCCTTGCCCTCAGCCAGGTCACCGACCGAGGTGCCGGTGGCGTGGGCGTTGACGTGGTTGATGTCGGCCGGGGTGAGGCCGGCGAGCTGGATCGCCCGCGTCATCGCATGCCCGGCCCGCTCGCCGTTGGGGTCCGGCGCCACCATGTGGAAGCCGTCCGAGGTGACGCTGGCCCCCATGATCCGGGCCAGGATGTTGGCACCGCGCGCCTTGGCGTGCTCCTCGGTTTCGATGACCAAAAGCGCGGCGGCCTCGCCGAAGACGAAGCCGTTGCGGTCCTTGTCGAATGGGCGGCAGGCGCCAGCGGGGTCGTCGTTGTTGGTGGACAACACGATGCGCATCTGGGCGAAGCCCGCAATCGGCACCGCCTCGATCTTGGTCTCGACGCCACCACAGATCGCGATGTCGGCCTCGCCCAGCGCGATCTGCTGCCAGGCGCGGGCGATGGCCTCCGAGCCCGACGCGCACGCCGACACTGAGGTCATCACCCCGGCTTTGGCATGCCGTTCGAGCCCGACTGCGGCGGCCGCGCCATTGGGCATGTACATCTGCACGACCAGCGGAGAGACCGCCTTCAAACCACGTGCGCGCATGCCGTCGTAGGCGAAGATCAGCTCTTCGCTGGAGCCCATCCCGGTGCCGATCGACACCATCAACCGCCCGTGATCCACCTCTGGCGACCCGGCGTTCTCCCACACCCGCCGGCCCAGCACTGTGGCCATCTTCTGCAGGTAGCCCATTCGGCGGTTTTCGACGCGGTCCAGCTGGCTGTCGAACTCCTCGAGCAGATGCCCACCGATGCGGACCGGCAGGTCGTACTCCTCCACGAACGGGTCATCGAGGAGCCGGATCCCACTTTGCCCATCCAGCAGCAACTTCCACGTGGTCTCCACGTCGGTCGCCAGGGCGGTCGTCATGGCAATGCCGGTGACGACGATGTTGGGGAAACCGTTCCCCGTAGCCAACGATGACGATGTTGACATGGGTCTTTCGAACGTTCCTTTCCTGGCTCAGTACCGCCCGAAGACCAGCGCGACGTTGTGTCCGCCAAAGCCGAACGAGTTGTTGATGGCGTACTGGTAGTCGCCATAACGTGGCTCGCCCGCGACGACGTCGAGGTCGATCTCGGGATCAGGGGTGTGATAGTTCAGTGTCGGTGGGATGACGCCGTCTCGCAGCGTGAGCACGGTCAGCACCGATTCCAGGGAGCCCACCGCGCCGATGGAGTGGCCCAGCGCCGACTTTGGCGCATAGACCGGGGCATGTTCGCAACCGGCCGCCCGCAGCGCATTGGCTTCTGCCGTGTCACCGATAGGTGTGGCGGTCGCGTGCGCGTTGACATGGTCGATGTCCTTGGCTGACAAGCCCGCCAGCTCCAGCCCGCGCGCCATCGCCCGTCCGGCACGCAGGCCGTCCGGTGCCGGCGCCACCATGTGGAAGGCGTCGGACGTGATGCCGGCACCCATCAACCGGGCCAGCGGCTTGGCTCCGCGTGCTTTGGCGTGCTCCTCGGTCTCGATGAGCATCAACGAACCCGCTTCGCCGAACACGAAGCCGTCACGGTCCTTGTCGAACGGACGGGACGCGCCTTCGGGGTCGTCGTTGCGGGTCGACATGGCCCGCATCATCGAGAACGCCGCGATGGGCAGGGCCTCAATGGGACCCTCGACACCGCCGCACACGGCGACGTCGGCATCGCCCATGACGATTTGCCGCCACGCGTGGGCGATGGCCTCCGAGCCCGACGAACAAGCCGACACCGGGGTCATCACCCCGGCACGGGCTCCAAGCTGCAGGCCCACCGTCGCCGCGGCGCCGTTGGGCATGATCATCTGCACGGCCAGGGGCGACACCTTGCGGGGGCCGCCCTCGTTCATCAGGTCGTAGCTCTCCACGATCTTCTCGGCACCGCCCAGACCGGTGCCGACCACGACCGCGAAACGGTCCGGGTCGACCTCGGGACTGCCAGCGGCCTCCCAGAGCTGACCGCTGAGCCACTTGGCCAGCCGCTGGACGTAGGACATGCGGCGCAAGTCCAGTCGACTCATGTGGTCATCGATGGACTCCTTGAGGTGCCCACCGATCTTGACGGGCAGGTCCCACTTGGTCACGAACTCGTCTTCGAGCACGCGGATGCCGCTCTCCCCGGCCAGCAAACCCTTCCACGTGCTCTCGATGTCCGGCGCGATCGAGGTCGTCGCCGTGACGGCGGTTACCACAACGTTGGGGAAACCGCCGTTAGCAGTGGAAGGCCTGGTCACTGGTGGTCGGCTTCCATCCTGGCCTTGACGTTGGCGACAGCATCGGGGTTGTCGGTCTCGAGCTTCGCGCGCAGCGCCTGGGCGGCTTCGGGGTTCTCTTCCTCGAGCTTCTGGATGTAGTTGACGACGTCACCGACGGTGCGGAGCCCGGCCAGGTCCTCGTCGGGGATTTTGACGCCGTACTTGTCCTCGGTCTGCACCGCGATCTCGACCATCGACAGCGAGTCGATGTCGAGGTCATCGACGAACGACTTCTCCGGGGTGATCTCCGAGGGCTCGATACCGGTGACCTCTTCGATGATCTCGGCGATACCGGCGATGATTTCTTCCTGACTGACAGACACGTTCAGTTCCCTTCGTAATATGTTGTGTAACTGCTGATTTGACGTGCGGTATGCAGTTGTAGGGGCGGACGGGTTTGGCTTTGCCTTTTGGGTGGCTACGCACCCGGGGGTTTACAGCTCTGCCAAACCATCCAGGTCTGCGGGAGTCTTGACGGCACGCGTCAATACCCCCCGAAGTTCACGCTTGGCGATGCCGCTCAGAGCGCCCGCAGGCGGGAACTCGACAATCGCCGTGACATTTCGCTGACGCAAAGTCTCGCTGCACAAATCCCAGCGCACCGGGCGAGTCAACTGTGCGACAAGCTTCTCTATCGCATCACTGGCCGACAATACCGGCTGGCCGTCGCGGTTGGACAACAGAACAGCGGTCGGTTCCGCGGTTGCGACGATCTGCACCGCCGCGGCATAGCCGTCGAGGGCGGACGCCATGAATTCGGTGTGGAACGCTCCGGCGACGCCTAGCGCACGCACCCGGGCCTGGGCCGGCGGGTCTTCGGCGAGCTTGTCCAGCGCGGTCAGGCGGCCGGCGGCCACGATCTGACCAGCGGCGTTGCGGTTCGCGGAAACCAGGTCGAGTTGCTCCAGGCGGGCCAGCACCTCGGTCTCGTCGCCACCGAGAACGGCGGACATACCCGTCGGCTCGTTGGCGCAGGCATTGGCCATCTCCGCACCGCGGGTGGCGGCCAGAGCGACGGCGTCGTCGGCCGAGATCACGCCGGCGATCGCGTAGGCGGCGATTTCACCGATCGAGTGTCCGGCCACGATGACATCACCGGCGTCGGCGAGCACACCGCGCCTGGTCAGCTCCTGATGGGCCAGCAGGGTGGCCGCGACGACCAGCGGCTGGGTGACGGCAGTGTCGGTGATCTCCTCAGCCGACGCGGTGGTGCCCAAGCGAGCGAGGTCCAGACCGCTGACCGTCGACCACAACGCCATCTGGTCCGCGGCGCCGGGTAGTTCCAGCCACGGCGACAGCATGCCGGGGGTCTGCGATCCCTGTCCGGGGGCAAGCAACGCAATCACGTATTTAAGAGAACACTGTGAAGACGGTTTTGCGCCGTGTAACAGATTATGAACCTTGTCTTATGTTTTTGTGGAAACTCCACAAAAAAGCACGCGATGCGACGTATTCGATATCGTGCCGCGATCTGTCAACCGCTTACGACTGTCTTCGATGGTGCGATCAGGTCCTTTTCCACCGTCGGCGTGACGGGCGTCACGATGCCGCTGGCGAGGCTGGACTGCTGAGCCTGGTAGGCAAGGTGGCCCACGGTGGCGGCCACCCGAAGGACATAGGCGTCGCGTGGCTGGGTGGGATCGCGGCCGGTGAAGTCCGCGATGCGCCGCAGTCGGTAGCGCACGGTGTTTGGATGAACGAACAACTTGCGGGCGCAGGCTTCGATCGCGCCGCCGCAGTCGAGGTAGGCGTCGAGGGTTTCGGTGAGGGTCGGGCCCGCGTCGGCCAGCGGCCGCATCACGTCGGTGTGCAACGCCGCGATGGCCGACGCATCGCCCATCAGAGCCCGCTCGGGCAGCAGCTCGCGGGCCGGCACGGGCCGCGGCGCTCCCCGCCAGCCGGCCACGGCGTTCATCCCGGAGATGGCCTCACTGGCGCTGTGGTAGGCCGCGGTCAGCATCGGCGCCGTCGGGCCGATTACCACCGGACCTTCGGAGAACGCGTCCAGCAGATCGCCGAAGACCTTCTCGGTCGGTGTCAACTGGCCGGACACGATCGCCACCAGCCAAGTGCCGTGCACGTCGGTGAGCGCGGCGCGGCCATGGCGGATGGCGATATCCCGGAGTTCTTGGCTGGCGTCGCTTTCCCGGCCCGGCGCCGGAGTTCCCACCACCACCGTCGCGGGGGCGGTGGTGTCCCAGTTCAGCGCGGCCGCCCGGGACACCAGCTCGGGGCCGGTGTCGCCACGCACTACCGCGTCCACCACGCTGGCCTCCATTCGGCTGTCCCAGGCGCCGCGCGCCTCGGCCGCATCGGCGTAGGCGGTGGCGGCACTGAAGGCGAGGTCGCGGCTGTACTTGAGAATCCCGACCGTCAGCGCCGTCAGCTGCTCGTCAGAGCGGGCCAGCAGTGGACCCACTTCTTCGAAGTACTCCATGGTGACCCGCAGCATGTCCACCGAGTGGCGCAATGCGATCCGCCGGGTCAGATCCTGTGGCATCAGTTCGAACGCCCGGGCGGTGTAGTTGACGTTGCTGTGCGGGTCGGTCATCCACTCCACGAAGTTCGCGACGGCGGTCTGCACCACCAGCGCCAGGCTGGCCCGTTGGGAGGCTTCTAGCTCGGCGAAGAACGGTAAACGGTCCTGCATGACCGTCACCGCCTGGGTGGAAAACCGACCGGAGTACTGCTTCAACCCCCGCAGCAGCGACTCCGGAACGCCGTCCAGCAGCTCAAGCGTTGACCGCGGCATCGCAACTTGCTTGTCAGTCACCCCTAAAATCTACGCCAGTCTTCTGGATGGTTCTGCCAAAGACGCGCGGCGCTTAGGCGCCCGGACCGGGATCGGAGGTTTGCGCCGGCGCCGCCTGCACATCGTCGATCCGATATTGCCGGGCAGCCGCGACCGGTACCGATGGGTCGATTTGGCCGTCGCGCGCCAGCGCCTCCAGCACCGCGACGACCTGAGATTCGGCGTCGGTATTGAAGTAGCGGCGCGCGGCCGGCCGGGTGTCGGAGAAGCCGAACCCGTCGGTGCCGAGCGTGACGTAGGTACCCGGGACCCAGGGCCGAATCTGTTCGGGGACCGCGCGCATCCAGTCCGACACCGCGACGATCGGGCCCGAGCATCGCGAGAGTGCCTGCGTGACGTACGCCTGACCCGCAGGGCGGTCCGAGTGACGCAGCTTCTCCTTCTCGATGGCAATGCCGTCGCGGTTCAGCTCGCTCCAGCTGGTCACCGACCACACATCTGCGGCGACATCCCATTCGGCGGCCAGCATCTCGGCGGCTTGTAGTGCCGAGGGCATTGCCACGCCGGAAGCCAGGATGTGAGCCGTGTTGGCGCGGCGTTCCTTGGCCGCCTGATACCGGTAGATACCCCGCAGCAGGCCTTCGGGGTCGAAGTTTTCCGGTTCCGGCGGCTGCACATATGGCTCGTTGTAGATGGTGATGTAGAAGAAGACGTTCTCCGGGTTTTCGCCGAACATCCGGGCCAGCCCGCTTTCGATGATGTAGGCGATCTCGAAAGCGAAGGCGGGGTCGTATGCGACCACCGCCGGATTGGTGGCCGCCAGCAGCAGCGAATGGCCGTCGGCGTGCTGCAGGCCTTCGCCGGTCAGCGTGGTGCGTCCCGCGGTGGCTCCGAGCAGGAAGCCGCGCGCCATCTGATCGGCCGCGGCCCACAGGCCATCGCCGGTGCGCTGGAACCCGAACATCGAATAGAAGATGTAGATCGGGATCATCGGTTCGTTGTGCGTCGAGTACGACGTGCCGGCGGCGGTGAATGACGCGACGGATCCGGCCTCGTTGATGCCCTCATGCAGGATCTGGCCGACTTCACTTTCCTTGTAGGCCAGCATCAGCTCGGCGTCGACGGCGGTGTAGAGCTGGCCGTTGCGGTTGTAGATCTTCAACGAGGGGAACCACGAGTCCATGCCGAACGTGCGCGCCTCGTCGGGGATGATCGGCACGATGCGGGGCCCGATTTCTTTGTCGCGCAATATCTCCTTGAAGGTGCGCACGGTTGCCATGGTGGTGGCCACCTCCTGGTGGCCCGAACCCTGCTTCAGCGCCTTGTAGGCATCCCGGCCCGGAAGGGTCAGCGCTTTGGCCTTGGTGCGCCGCTCGGGCACAAAGCCACCCAGCGCGCGGCGGCGGTCGAGCAGATAGCGGATTTCCGGAGCCTCCGGCCCGGGGTGGTAATACGGGGGCAGGTAAGGATCCTCCTCTAGCTGGGCGTCGCTGATGGGAATCCGGATAGCGTCGCGGAAGTCCTTAAGATCTTGCAGCGCAAGCTTTTTCATCTGGTGTGTCGCGTTGCGGCCCTGGAAGTGCGCGCCCAGCGAGTAGCCCTTGATGGTCTTGGCCAGGATCACCGTCGGCTGTCCTTTGTGGTCGACGGCGCCGCGGTAGGCGGCGTACACCTTGCGGTAATCGTGGCCACCGCGCTTGAGGTTCCAAATCTCGGAATCGGTCATGTTCTCGACAAGCGCCTTGGTGCGCGGGTCGCGTCCGAAGAAGTGGTCTCGCACGTAGGCCCCGTCGTTGGCCTTGTAGGTCTGGTAGTCGCCGTCGGGGGTGGTGTTCATCAGGTTCACCAGTGCGCCGTCGCGGTCGGCGTGCAGCAGGGCGTCCCACTCGCGACCCCACACCACTTTGATGACGTTCCAGCCGGCCCCGCGGAAGAACGACTCCAGCTCCTGGATGATCTTGCCGTTGCCGCGCACCGGGCCGTCGAGACGCTGCAGGTTGCAGTTGATGACGAAGGTCAAGTTGTCCAACGCCTCCAGCGCGGCGACGTGGGCCAGACCGCGGCTCTCCGGCTCGTCCATCTCGCCGTCACCGAGGAACGCCCACACGTGCTGGTCGGAGGTGTCCAAGATGGCGCGGTCATGCAGATAGTGGTTGAACCGGGCTTGATAGATCGCGTTCATCGGGCCGAGGCCCATCGACACCGTCGGGAACTCCCAGAAGTCGGGCATCAGCCGCGGGTGCGGGTAGGACGGCAGGCCACCGCCCGGATGGCTGTGCTCCTGACGGAAACCGTCGAGCTGGTCGGCGGTTAGCCGGCCTTCCAAGAAGGCGCGAGCGTAGATGCCGGGAGAGGCGTGGCCCTGAATGAACACGTGGTCTCCGCCACCAGGATGCGATTTCCCGCGGAAGAAGTGGTTGAAGCCGACTTCGTAGAGCGCCGCAGACGAGGCGTAGGTCGAAATGTGGCCGCCCACGCCGACTCCCGGACGCTGGGCACGGTGCACCATGATGGCGGCGTTCCATCTGATCCACGCCCGGTAGCGGCGCTCGACGTCCTCGTCGCCGGGGAACCACGGCTCCAGTTCGGTCGGGATGGTGTTGACGTAGTCGGTGGATGTCAGTGCCGGGATCGCGACCCGCTGTTCACCGGCGCGTTCCAGCAGGCGCAACATCAGGTAGCGCGCCCGCGACGGCCCTGAGCGCTCTAGCAGCTCGTCGAAGGACTCCAGCCATTCGGCGGTCTCCTCCGGGTCGATGTCCGGCAGGTAGGACGCCACACCTTCGCGGATTACCCGCACCCGATCGGGTTCGCCTGCGCCGGTTGGGTTTTTCGCCAGATCGTGGCGTACGAACTCAGTAGTCAACTCACTACTCCTTATGTGACGGTTCATCTGCTTTTGGCTGATGTCGCCGTCGGTCGGTGCCGTGGCCCCTCTCGGGTACTCCCTATCGTGCCGCACCGTCGATCGCGCTGCGCAGTCCCCGTCGAAGCTGGCTCGAGCCATGACCCGGTAACGTCACAACTTGTGCTGATCGGATGGCGTCGCGGCATGAAGCCCGTGTCTGGGCGACGGGCTTCTGGCACGCCGGCCTTGCGGCGACTGCAGGTCGGGGTGCGGGCGATCGGATGTGTCGCGATGATCTTGATGGCGATCGTCGGGTGTACCAGCATCACCGATGGCGCGCCAACTGCCGACACCGCAATGGCCCCGGCGTACCGGGAGTCGGTATCCGCGTCGGTCTCGGCGTCGGCTGCGACCTCGAGCCTGCGGGAGTCCCAGCATCAGCAGTCGCTCACTACGCAGGCCGTGGTACGCGCGTGTGAGTCGTTTGCCGCCAGTAGCAAAGACGCCGTCGACAAGGTGAATGACTTTGTCGCGGCGTACAACCAGGGCCGCGACACCACTCCCAGCGAAGGCGCTGCCATCGATACCCTCAACCACAGCGCCGATCTGGTGGAGCACAACACCGGCAGCCCAGTGTCCCAGGACCTGCACCAGGCACTCAACGCTTATGCTGATGCGGCGCGCGACCTGGCGAAAGCCATCCACTCGCACGGGGAAACCGCAGAGTTCAATCAGCGCGTCAATCAGTTCAACGACACCAAAACCGAAGCCGTCAAGCAGTGCCGAGCGGCCATATGAGTAGCCGGGTGTGCAAGGCTACGTGCTATGCGACGATAAATGCCATCGCGCTGCGCGTTGACGCTCGACAGGCTTGGAACTGACAAGGAGGTCGCACGGTGGTGGCGGCGGATGACGCCTCGAGCTATGCCCGCAAACTGGGCATCCAAACAGGGCAGGTTGTCCAGGAGTGGGGTTGGGACGAGGACACCGACGACGAGATCCGCTCCGACGTGGAGGATGCGTGCGGTGGCGAGTTGCTCGACGAAGACACCGATGAAGTTATCGACGTGGTATTGCTGTGGTGGCGCGACGGCGACGGCGACCTAGTCGACACCTTGATGGACGCGATCGCGCCGCTGGCCGACGACGGCGTGATCTGGGTGCTTACGCCCAAGACCGGCCGGCCAGGTCACGTGCTACCTGCTGAGATCGCAGAGTCAGCCCCCACCGCGGGACTGATGCCAACGTCGTCGGTCAACCTGGGGGACTGGAGCGCGAGCCGGTTGGTGCAGCCGAAGTCGCGTGCCGGGCGCCGTTGATGCTGACGGTCGGTTCTACCGCACCGAACTTCACGCTGCGCGACCAGAATCGACAGCCGGTCACCCTCAGCGATTACCACGGCGCGAAAAACGTGCTGCTGGTGTTCTTCCCGCTGGCCTTCACCGGAATCTGCGAGGGCGAGCTTGGTCAGTTGCGTGATCACCTGCCCGACTTCGAGAACGACGACAGTGTGGCGCTGGCCATTTCGGTGGGGCCGCCGCCCACCCACAAGGTGTGGGCCGCCGAGAGCGGTTTCCTGTT
>DASZKQ010000498.1:0-6990 GCA_035552835.1 Mycobacterium sp.
CCGCAGGGCGGCAGACCGCGACCGCTTCGAGGATCGCGGTGATCTGCGGCGCCCCGACACCGGCCACCACCCGGGTGGTGCAGATCGAACCGGGACCCACACCGACTTTGACCGCATCGGCACCGGCCTCGACCAGCGCCGCAGCCGCCGACCTGGTAGCGACGTTGCCGCCGACCACCTCTACCCGATCGCCGACCTCCGCCTTGAGCTTGCCGACCATGTCCAGTACCAGCCGATTGTGTGCGTGCGCGGTGTCGACAACCAGGACGTCAACCCCTGCGTCGACCAGCGTCATGGCCCGCACCCAGGCGTCATCGCCGATCCCGACGGCGGCCCCGACCAGCAACCGCCCGTCGCTGTCCTTGGTGGCCAACGGGTGCTGCTCGGTCTTGACGAAGTCTTTGACGGTGATCAGCCCGGTCAGTCGGCCGTGACCGTCGACGATCGGCAGCTTCTCGATCTTATTGCGGCGCAGCAGGCCCAGCGCCGCGTCGGCGCTAACGCCCTCCTGGGCGGTGATCAGCGGAGCCTTGGTCATCACCTCCGCGACCGACTTGGACTGGTCAACCTCGAAGCGCATGTCGCGGTTGGTGATGATCCCGACCAGCGCACCGGAGCCGTCGACCACCGGCAGCCCGGAGATCCGGAATTTCGCGCACATCGCGTCGACTTCGGCCAGCGTGTTGTCCGGCCCGCAGGTGACCGGATCGGTGACCATGCCCGCCTCCGACCGCTTCACCATCTCGACCTGGCCGGCCTGTTCGGTGACCGACAGATTGCGGTGCAGCACGCCCATGCCGCCGGCCCGGGCCATGGCGATCGCCATCCGCGACTCGGTGACAGTGTCCATCGCCGAGCTGACCAACGGCACCTTGAGACGAATCTTTTTGGTGAGCTGGCTGGAAGTATCCGCGCTGGCGGGCACCACATCGGAGGCTGCCGGCAGCAGCAGGACGTCGTCGAATGTCAGTCCCAGCATCGCGACCTTGTGCGGATCATCACCTCCGGTGGGCACCGGGTCGTCGGCGAGGCCACCGACACGGACGTATGGCTCGACAATCAGGTCGCGAGGGGACAAGCCAGATGACATCGCGGGGCCCTCCCATACGCATGCGGAGTCAGGATCTCATCCTATCGGCTCCATACGACCTGGCGACGACGCGCGCCGTTGGGCGGCCGAAGGAGAAGCGACCAAGGCAGCTGGTCTGCAGGTGTAGCGCTGGCGTGATGCCCGCTTGGCTGCGTAATGTGGAGCCGTGCGCGACTACCTCCCGCCGGGTTTGCCGCCCGATCCATTTGCCGACGACCCGTGTGATCCGTCGGCGGCGCTGGATGCCGCCGAGCCCGGTCAACCGCTTGACCCCCAGGAGCGGATGGCGGTCGAGGCTGACCTGGCCGACCTCGCGGTCTACGAGGCTCTGTTGGCGCACAAGGGTATTCGCGGCCTAGTGGTGTGTTGTGACGAGTGCCAGCAGGACCACTATCACGACTGGGACATGTTGCGCGCGAACCTGCTGCAGCTGTTGGTCGACGGCACCGTACGTCCGCACGAGCCAGCCTATGACCCAGAGCCGGACGCCTACGTCACCTGGGATTACTGCCGGGGGTACGCCGACGCCTCACTCAATGAGGCGACCTCGGATACATAGATATCACGGGAATATCACGGCTCGCCGCTAAGCAGGCCTTTCCTCAACCGCCAACCGAGTTCGTCGGGGCTAGCGTCGCCGGCGCGCCGGTAGGCAGCGAGCTGGGCGCAGGCGTCGCGTTCGGGTCACGGTTGGCGACCTTGGCATGCAACAGGTTCACCTTGTCGATCAGATTCTGTTTGCGGTCGCCGTCCTTGACGGTCTGCACCCGGTCGCTGACCGCGTCCAGCTTGTCCTGCGCCTCATCCCACCGTCCCAGCGTGATCATTTGCGCCACGAGGTTCAAATCGGTCTGGGCGGACGACGCGATCCGCTCATCGTGCACCGAAGCCGGCTCGCCGAACACCTTCGTGTGGACTCCGTAGAGCGTGTCGCCGGGCTGGGCCTGGCCCATCACGGCGACGAATCCGCCGATACCCAGCAGGGTGGCGGCCAGCGTCCCTACCAGGGTCATGCTGCGGCGGCTACGACGGCGGGCTCCCAGCCCGCGATTGAACGCCTCAATCGCTTCCCGTTCCGGGCACAGTCCGCGGGGCACCGGGGCTCTCAACTCGTCACGCCAGTCCTCAAGCAGCCCGGCCAACGCTCTATCGCCGATATCGCCCGGGTCGGTCACATCGCCGAACTCGACCGGCTCGCGGTTCGCCACCGCGTCGATGAACCGCTCGGTGCGGCCCACCGCGTCCAGGTTCGGCTGATCAAACGGTGTAGGAGTTGGTTCAGACATAATCTCGCCCCGCTGCAACAATCTCGGATTTCAGCCGCGCCAAGGCGCGGTGTTGGGCCACGCGCACCGCTCCGGCGGTGCTACCGACGGCGCTGGCGGTCTCCTCAGCGCTCAAACCGACCACAACGCGCAAGATCAGGATTTCGCGTTGCTTGTCGGGCAGAACCTTCAGCAGTTCGTTCATCCTGCTGGTGGAGTCGGCTTCGAGGGCCGCCTGCTCGGGACCGGCCTCGGCTGAAGTGTGTTCGGGAATGCAATACATCGGATACGCCGGGTTGCGGCCGGCTGCGCGATACGCGTCGGTCACCTTGTGCGCGGCGATGCCGTACACAAAGGCCAGGAACGGGCGCCCGCGATCACAGTAACGCGGCAGCGCCATGACGGCGGCCAAGCACACCTCCTGTGCCACATCATCAGCCGAGAGGCCGCTCCGCTCGAGGGTGCCGACGCGCGCGCGGCAATATCGGATCACGATCGGGCGGATCGTCTCCAGCAGTTTTCGAAGCGCGTCCCGATCGCCTGCTACGGCCTCAGCTACAACAGCGTCGAGACGTTCCTCCTGCGTTGTCATCGAGGGCAACATCTCCAACGTTACGAACCGGGCGTCGCCCGGCGCGGTGGCACACAGTAGCGGTGGCACACAGTAAAAGAATAACGACCTGGCACAGCAGCGGTGGCGTTAGCGCTGAGCCCAGGCTCCGCCCCAGTGCTGCACTTGGCGTGCGCACTCGTCGCGAAGATCGCGCAGTTCTTCGATCGAGGGGGTCGCGCTTCCCGTATCGACAAGGTCGACTAGCAGGCAGGCCACCGCCCAACGCAGCGGCACCAGGCTCAACCGGCCGGTGAGCTCCAGCGTCGCCGCACCGAGACTCCGGGCCCGGTCGACGGCACCGGCGCTGCACAGCGCGGCGGCCAACACCACGTCGCTTTTGGCGCGGTGCCGCGCAGACACCGTGGTCGCGGCCAGCTCGACGGCAACCTCGGCGTTGCGCACCGCGGCAGCACCGTCGCCGGCCGCCATCGCCAGCTCCGCGGCGACCCACGCTCGGCGTATCGACAGCCGGTGCTGCGGCACTTCCGCCGCTATCGGTTCTGCCCGGCTCAGCAACGTCGCCGCGGCGGCCAGCCGACCGACGCCCAGCGCGTCGGCCGCCAGCCCGATTAGCGCATCGGCGGCGGCCTCGGAATCGGCGCCGGCCAGTGCCAACGCGCGTCCATCCCAGCCGCGGGCCAACCGGTGCCAACCCAGCTGTCGCAGAAATGAGGCCTGGGTACTGTGCGCCAGCGAGGCAAGCCGATCGCCCGGCGCACTGCGCAATAGCACCGCGAGGTCGTTGCGAGCGCTACCGTAGCGGCCCTGTGCTCCGGTGGCGACCGCGCGTAGCCACAGCTGACGCGGCGTGCCCGCCGACGGCAGCGGCCAGCGCTCGGGCTGACTCCCGAAGGCGGTAGCGGTAAGGTCGGACTCGATTGTCGGACCACAAGTCATAGAGATCACGGGCGTGCAGTAGTTAAAATTTCATGCTGTTTGAGTTACACCGGTATTAAATCTAGCGCTGATCATATTTATGGCGACTGCTCGTGAAGCAGTTGCGAGCTGGGACATTCCCTCATAACACCCCATCACCATGCATGCGTAGGCCAGCAGACTCATCGCGTCGATGAACTCAGGGTAAATTGTCAAGCCTCCGTTGCGCATTCGGCAGATCACCGCGTGTTGACGAAATTTCCGTAGGCCCCCTACCTTTAAGGCTGACGGTAGTCACCGACGACCCGCTCGATTCAGTTGTTCGCAAACTGGCCAGAACATGGGCGTGTAGAGAGGGACTTCAATGCCACAGCCGGAGCAGCTACCAGGCCCCAACGCCGATATTTGGGAATGGCAATTACAAGGTCTTTGCCGCGGGTTGGATTCGTCGGTGTTCTTCCACCCGGACGGCGAGCGCGGCCGGGCCCGTTTGCAGCGTGAGCGGCGCGCCAAGGAGATGTGCCGCCAGTGCCCCGTGATGGCGCAGTGCCGCGCGCATGCCCTGGAAGTCGGCGAGCCGTACGGCATCTGGGGCGGCCTGTCGGAAACCGAACGCGAGCTACTGCTCAAGCGTGACATCGGTAGGACACGCACCATCCGCCGCACCGCCTAACCCTCAGCTGTACGAAGCCCCCGAATCACCAGGATTCGGGGGCTTCGACTATTTAAGCTGCCGGTGAGTGCGCGTGGCCGTGGCCGTCCCCACCGCGACACGTAAACCTCTGCCATGACACGCTCAGAACACTCGCAACCGCTTAAGTCTCGAGGATCCGAGGCCCGACGGAGGTGAACACAGTGAGCCGTAACCGAAGAGCCGTCGCCCCCTTGAAGCGGGCTGTCGTGTGCGTTCGCGCGATAGGATGCGGCGCGCCGCTTGTCCTCGCCATGATCATCTTCGGACTCGCCGGCTGTACACAGCCGACAGCGCCGCCAACCACAAAGACGGTGGCCGGTTCAGCCGCAGCGGCGTTGCCCGCGACAGGGCCGGCGAGAGCGGCCGTGATTCCCGTGGGCGCGCAGCCACGGCTGGCGTCAGACCCCGCACAGCTGGCCGATGACCTGGTCGCCGACGAGCAAGCGCTGCGTGACCCGTCGACGCCGGAGGCAGCGCTGGTGGCGGCGGCGCGCCGCCAGCAGGCGGCCTACCGCGCCATGGGGCAGCACCCCGAATGGGACGCAATCACGCGCCCGCGAATCCCGCCGTCATTGCATGACGTCTACGACCGCAATGTCGACGCCCGCCGGCAGCTCACCGCGATAACACCCGTGAGAGCCACGCTGCCTGCGTGGCGCGTCGAGCCGCCTGCTCCGGCCGACGAGCTGCTGAGTTACTACCACCAGGCGGAGTCGGAATCTGGCGTCGGCTGGAACTACCTTGCCGCCATCAACCTCGTCGAGACCCGCTTCGGCAGCATCGACGGCGCAAGCACCGCCGGCGCGCAAGGACCGATGCAGTTCTTGCCCGCGACATTCGCCGCCTACGGGCAGGGCGGCGATATCCATTCCCCCCGCGACAGCATCATGGCCGCGGGCCGCTACCTCGCCGCCAATGGATTTGCCAACGATCGTGATCACGCCATCTACCGGTACAACCACGCCAACGAATATGTGCGGGCGGTCAACGAATACGCGGCGCTGATTGCAGCCGATCCCGCTGCGTTTGCCGGCTACTACCGGTGGGATGTCTACTGCCGCACGACCGCGGGCGATGTGTTGCTGCCCATCGGCTACGCCGCGACGTCACCAATCCCGGTGGGGGACTACCTGACGACCCACCCGCAGTAACTCGCCGCGGCGACGCAACTGATAAGTACCCCAGGGTGCGGAGCCGCCGGCCGAAGCTTCGCTGGCGGCGGAATACGTGCGCGGGGTGCGAGGGTTACAGTCGCAATGACCGCATCAGACACCCCCACAAGCGACCTCGGCCGATTCGGCTACTTCGGACTTGGCGCGACCCCCGATCAGGCTCGGGAAATCGAGCAGCTCGGCTATGGCACGATTTGGGTCGGCGGTTCGCCCCCGGCCGAGTTGTCTTTCGTCGAGCCACTTTTGGAGTCGACTACCTCGCTGAAGGTGGCTACCGGCATCGTCAACATTTGGACGGCGGCCGCAAAGCCGGTCGCCGAGTCCTTCCACCGCATCAACGCCGCCTACCCGGGCCGCTTCGTGCTCGGCGTCGGGGTCGGCCACCCCGAGGCCGAGGCACAATACCGCAAGCCCTACGAAGCGCTTGTGTCCTACCTCGACGAGCTCGACGACTACGGCGTGCCGGCGAATCAACGCGTGCTCGCCGCGCTCGGGCCGCGCGTGCTGAAGCTGTCGGCCGAGCGTACCGCCGGAGCGCACCCGGCTAACGCCACGCCGGAACACGCCGCGCAGGCCCGCGCGATCATGGGGCCGAACGCACTACTGGCGCCCATGCATAACGTAGTGCTGACCGACGACGCCGAGGAGGCGCGCACGATCGGCCGCGCGGCGCTGGATCGCTACTTCAACCTGACGAACTACGTGAGCAATTGGAAGCGGCTGGGGTTCACCGACGCCGACGTCACCCGGCCCGGAAGCAACGAACTCATCGACGCCGTAGTTGCCCACGGCACATCTGAAGACGTCGCCACGCGGTTGAGCGAGTATCTGACCGCCGGCGCCAACCATGTCGCGATCCTTGTGCACGGCGGGGCGGAGACGGTGTTGCCGACACTGTCGAAACTCGCTGGGCCACTTGGTCTGTCACCTTAATTGGAGCACCATCGGGCACCACCGGCTCGCCTCCGACGAGCGACGACCGATTGGCGACGACGCCCCGTGTGGATCTCACATAACAACACACCGTGTGATCCGACACAACAACAGCGGGCGATCGTTGGTGCTGGGCACATTGACCCCGTCGTATTTCCCCGATTGTTTGAGTACCGAGGCCGTTTGCGGCTCGATCACACAGGGCTCGATTACACAGGGAGACAGAAGGGGTGCGAACGTGAACGCAGCAGAAAGGCTTGCACAAGCCATAATCTCCAACTACGACAAACCTTTACAGAGCACGATAGACGTGCCTGCACACGTTGAGTCGTTACTGCAAAGCCTAG
>DASZKQ010000499.1:0-2230 GCA_035552835.1 Mycobacterium sp.
TTCCTGCGCAACGAGATGACACACTCCGTCGACGAAGTGAACTCGCCAGTGGCTGAGATGACCCACCACGTCTTTCACGTCGCCGGTGCCGACGCCAAAAAGGAGCTGATACATCGGCTGGCCTCCGGCAGCGGCCGCCGAATCCTGTTCATGCGCACCAAACATCAAGCTCGCAAACTGGCCCGCCAGCTCACCGAGGCCGGTGTCCCCTCAGTTGACCTGCACGGCAATCTGTCTCAGCCCGCACGGGACCGCAACCTCGCCGCATTCAGCTCCGGCACGGCACGGGTGCTGGTAGCCACCGACATCGCCGCGCGCGGTGTGCACGTCGACGACGTCGAGCTGGTGGTGCACGTGGACCCACCAGCCGAGCACAAGGCCTATCTGCACCGCTCGGGGCGCACCGCGCGCGCCGGCAGTGCCGGCGACGTCGTCACCGTGGCGCTTCCCGAGCAACGCAAAGACCTAACGGCGCTGATGCGCAAAGCCGGCATCAACGTCCGCCCGCAACAGGTGACCGCCCACTGCGAACCGGTCACCAAGCTGGTCGGCGACGTCGCGCCCTACCGCGCCCCCGCACCCAAGGCAGCCCCGGCGGTAAGCACCGCACCCGCCAGGTCCCGTCGGCGTCGACCCGCACCCGGGGCCGGGCGGCGCAGGAAACCCGTCAACAGTTAGCCGGGCCGACCAGACCGGGTCGCAGCCGCTCCGACGTGACGTGGACACCCGCCTTCAGATCGTCGATCAGCGCGTCGGCAGACGCCACCAAACCGGCGACATCGACGCCGTAGGGTGCCGGGCGATCGTCGTGAGACAAGCGGGCCGATGCGCTGCCGAGCAGGCTCACTGCACCCTTGACGTTGCCGCGCTGGACGTGGGTGATGCCAACCGCGAGTTGTGCCAGGCCCTGCCACAGCATCCGCTCCTCGGCCGGACCGTTCTTCCACGCGGCCTCAAGCACCTCGTGCGCGTTGAACGCCAGGCCCCGGTCAAGCAGCTCCTGGGCATAGGCGAGGGTTTCGGCCGGTGCCAGCTTGAGGTCATCCGGGATACGCGGGATCCCTACACTGCCGGGGGCAAGCGGTCGGCCAAGGGAGTCGCGCGGGCGCGTACTTCGCGGTCGGCCGGACTCGTCGCGATCACGCTTCACCATGCGGCCATCATGGCAACCTGACCAGAGGTCTGTGCTCAGCGGATAGCGTCATTCGCCACCCGCTCGTAGGCTCGCCTCGCCTCGGGGGGAACGGCCGAAGAGAACACCAGCACCACGTTTTCCACTAGGAACATGCTCGGAATCGAGGCCGCATACAATTCTGCTTTGCCCGTACTGGGAAACTCCATGATCGAAACGGTGTCGGTGTTCTCGGCGTCAATACAGCCGATCTGCGGACATTTCTGCGGCCCCACATCGTGGGCGTTCGGCACCGCGAGCCCCGCATCGGTGAAGGCCGCGACGAGCTCCGCGACAGTCGTCGTATTGAGCCTCACCGCGCCCCGCGAGTGGCTGGTCTGGTGGTCACCGCCGGAGGGTTGGGCACCGCACGCCGCAACCACCAGACCGGCCACCGAAACCACCGTGGCCAGAAGCCGACCGGCGGTGCGTGACGCAGCGCGGCGCGAAGGACCTCGCACACCTCGACGTGCCGTCACCGACATCCCCGTATCTTCCCCTGCCCGACGCTTGGCGGAGCCTGGCGGATGCCGAGGGACACGCAGAGACATGTTCGGATCGGCGGCAATCAGCCCTACGACACGGGTTATGTTGTCGGCGGGCCGCTGACAGACGCGGGCCCGGAGGTTGCTTGGAGCATGCAGGTCGACGGGCGCGAGGTCGCCGTTTCCGGCAGGTTGCTGCAACCGCCAACCCGGCGCACCAACGACATTCTTCGGGTCGTGCTGTCGGCGGTGTTCCTGGCGGTCGTGATCACCAGTTCGGTGGTCACCCGCACCCGGTGGGACCGCCTGGAGAAATCCATCTCCCGAATCGTCGGGGTGCTCTCCCCCACCCAATCCGATGTGGTGTACCTGGTGTACGGCCTGGCGATCCTGGCGTTGCCGTTCATGATCCTGTTCGGCCTGATCCTCTCCAGGCAATGGAAACTGCTCGGCCCCTACGCGGCCGCCGCGTTGATCGCCGTTGTCGCGCTGTCGGTCACCGGCAAGGGCCTCGCGGCGCCCCAATGGCACTTCGACCTCTCCGACCGGCTGCGCACGGTGTTGGCCCAATTCC
>DASZKQ010000500.1:0-1698 GCA_035552835.1 Mycobacterium sp.
CGTCGCGACGTGGGTGGCTGCGAAAACCGAGCGGCTACGGATCGGGCACCTGGTGCTCTGCGATGCATTTCGCCACCCGGCGGTGCTGGCGAAGCAGGCCGTCACCTTGTCGGAGGCATCCGACGGCAGATTCGAACTCGGGCTCGGCTCGGGGTCCTGGCCCTCCGAGCTCGCCAGATTCGATGTCGGTGAACAAGATCCGGTTGCCCGCGTCAAACAACTGGAGCAGCATCTGGACCTGATGAACCAGTACTGGGGACGTGGCGAAGGGGCCGCCGGCAGTCAGTTTCCGCTTCCCACCCACCACATACCGCTGGTCCTGGGTGGGACAGGCCGGCGAATGATGGAACTCGTTCGCAGGCATGCCGATTGGTGGAACATCCCGGCTAACCACCTCGACAAACTCGCGGAGTTGGCTCCGGCGGCCGGGTCCGCCCGGGTGTCGATCCAGCAGATGGTCGGCTTCATTCGCAAGAACAGCGATCCCGCCAAGGTCCGCGAGGTGAGCGCCAAGCGCTTCGGCAATCTGGGGTCGGGTCTGGTTTGTGGTGATGCCGACGAATTGTCCGGACATTTCAGTTATTTGTCCGGTCAAGGCGTCGAGCGTTTCTATGTCTGGTTCGCTGATTTCGCCGCACCCGAATCGCTACACGAATTCGGCGAAACGGTGATCAAAGCCTTCCCGCGATAGCGCTTGGTTATCGGCGCTGGGCAGCCCGCCGGTGAACCTCGTCGGGAACAACGGGTACCCGCGCGAATGGCCCGCGCCGCACCGCGCTCAGCCGGATTTCCGGCAGATCCACCGACGGGTCAACGGTGTCGAGCCACGCGACGGCGTCGGCCACGTCGCCGACCTGGATAGCCTGCATCTCGAACGGAACATCGTGCAGCATCGCGGTTTCGACTGGACCGGGGGTCACGATGTGGACGGCGATGCCATCACGGTCGACTTCGAGCGCCAGCGCCCGGGCGAAAGCGTTCATCCCGGCTTTGGACGCCGAGTACGCGGTGCGGGCCATCATCGGCTCGTGCGCTGCCGAAGACGAGATGAAGATGAACCGGGAGCCGGCATGCATCTTGGGCAGCGCGGCCGAGGTCAGCACGAAGCAGGAATCCAAGTTGGCCGCGATGATCGCCTGCCACTGCTCGAACGTCTGCTTGCGCGCGTAGGTCCCGCCGAGTGTGCCCGCTGCGTGCACGACGAGATCGATGGTCTCCAGTGGGCTGATCGCATTCGCAAAACCGGTCGCATCGGCGGCATCGGCGACGAGGTAGCGCGCCCCGAGTTCGTCGGCAGCGGCGCGCAGCGGATCCTCGCGACGCGCCGAAAGTGTGACGTCGTAACCCAGTTCGCAGAGTTTGGCCGCGCAGGCCTTGCCGATACCGCCGCTGCCACCGGTGACCAGTGCGGTTCTCACGCTGGTTCGAGCGTCCACGATTTACAGACGGCGGGTGTCCCGCGGACGGGACAATGCTTGCGGTGATAAGGCGTAGATCCGTTGGTCGGGTCCGGCGGCCAGTACGTGGCTCTGGGTGTCGGAAAGGTGTCGGGCGGTTACCCGGCGTGCCCGCTCGACATCGCCGGCCGCGATCATCTCGGCCATCTTGATGTGCGTGTTCAGGACGGCGCGACGTTTGGTCAGCGACGGGTAGGTGCCTTTGGCGGCGCTCTCATCGGCCCACTGCTGTTCGTGGCTG
>DASZKQ010000501.1:0-2376 GCA_035552835.1 Mycobacterium sp.
GGTCCACTGCTCGTGGGTCAGCCGGTCGACGGTTCCCCACGCCGAAACTCCGGCGATGTTCATGACGATGTCCATGCTCGGGTGCTTGGCGTGGATCTCGGCGGCGAACGAGGCGACCTCGTCATAGTTGGAAATGTCCAGCGCCCGGCACTCAGGCACTTGTGCACCCAGCGCCCGAGCATCGGCCACGGTTTGCGCCAGCCCGTCGGCGTTGCGGTCCGTCAGATAGAGCTCGGCGCCGTGGCCGGCGAGCCGCAATGCCGTCGCACGGCCAATGCCGCTGGCCGCACCGGTGATAAAGCACCGCTTTCCCGCGAACCTCGAAGGGTTGGTCTGCGCCATGGGAGGTGACGATACCGGCGGTAACGCTGCGATGGCCGCGGGGACTAGGCGACCTCCGAGCCGCCCCATAGCGCGTTACGCCACAACGCCTCGAGCACCCGCACACCGCGTTGCACGTCGCCGTCGGCGCCCAGGAAGACGGTGTCGCCGGTGAGCATCTGCGCAGTGGTGGCCGCCAGTGTGCGCACCAAGGCCGGGATGTCGTCGCTGATGGGGTGGGCGGTGCCGGCCCGCAGCTCGTCCTCGACGATGCCGATGATCTGCTCGATCACGCTGTCGACCTGCTGATCGAGAATTTCGCGTATCTCGGCGTCGGTGCTGCGCGCGGCGTTGCATGCCGACATCACCGGGTCGTTGTGTGCATAGACCGCTGCGGCGCTACCGACCATCCGCTTGGCGAACGCCGCCGGCGATTCGTCCGGACCGCGGGGGGCGAAGTAATGCGTGAGCTTTTCGAGCTCGTGTGTGGCCTCGGCGAGGATCTGGGCCAGCACCGCGTATTTGGAGTCGAAGTAGAAGTAGAAGCCGGAACGGGCCACCCCCGCGCGGTCGCTGATGGTGCTCACCGACAACTGGGCGAACGGCTTTTCCTCAAGCAGTTCACGCACGGCCTGCACGATGGCCTGCCGCTGCCGGTCGCCCCTTCGTCTCGGAGCCGTGGCGGCCTGGTCCTGATCCGCCCCTCCGCGGATGTCCTGCTGGGTGTGCACCCCTCGACCTTGCACCACGCACGCGCAAAAGCAAACTTGACAGCCGTCAAGTTTGGCCGAAGGATGGCGGTTGGTGACGCCTGCCACAATGCCGGTCAAGGCCGGTCCCGCCCCTTTGCGCAGGCGCCGAGGGAGGAACGTCAGAGATGTCAAAGGCGACCATCAGCACCTCGCATTACCTGCTCGATCAGGCGAAGCGCCGGCTGGTACCGACGGTGAACACAATCCCCGGTATGGGCTTGATCGAGAAGCGGCTGCTTACCGTCGATTGGAAGCAGCACGCGCTGGCTGAGCCGCCGCCAGGCAGCGGGTTGAAGCCGGTGATGGGCGATTCGGGGTTGCCGATCCTCGGCCACATCATCGAGATGTTCCGCGAGGGACCGGACTTTCCGCTGCACCTGTACGAGACCCGCGGCCCGATTTTCTTCGCCGACTCGCCGATCCTGCCGTCGATCGTGGCAGTCGGACCCGACGCCACCCAGGCCATCTTCTCCAACCGCAACAAGGACTTTTCGCAGAAGGGCTGGCATCCGGTGATCGGCCCGTTCTTCAACCGAGGGTTGATGTTGCTCGACTTCGAAGAGCACATGCATCACCGGCGCATCATGCAGGAGGCCTTCACCCGCTCGCGGCTGACCGGGTATGTCGCCCACATCGACGAGGTGGCGACCGCGGTGGTGGCCGACTGGCCGACCAACGACGCGCGCTTCCTGTTCCATCCGGCGATGAAGGAGCTCACCCTCGACATCGCCTCGGTGGTGTTTATGGGCCACGAACCCGGCAGCGACCACGACCTGGTCACCAAGGTGAATCAGGCGTTCACCACGACGACTCGGGCCGGCGGCGCGGTTATCCGGACCGCTGTCCCGCCGTTCAAATGGTGGCGTGGGCTGCGGGCCCGCAAGGTGCTTGAGGACTACTTCACTGAACGCGTCGCCGCGCGCCGCAACGCCGAAGGCACTGACATGCTCACGGTGCTCTGCCACACCGAGGACGACGACGGCAACAGCTTCACCGACGAGGACATCGTCAACCACATGATCTTCTTGATGATGGCCGCCCATGACACCTCGACGTCAACCACGACGACGATGGCCTATCACCTGGCCGCCAACCCGGACTGGCAGGAACGCTGCCGTGACGAGTCGGCCCGGCTCGGCGACGGGCCCCTGGACATCGAGTCACTGGAGAAGCTGGAGACGCTGGATCTGGTGATGAACGAGTCGCTGCGGCTGGTCACGCCGCTGCCGTTCAATATGCGCCAGACCGTGCGGGACACCGACTTGCTCGGCTACTACGTGCCGGCCGGCACCAACGTGGTGAC
>DASZKQ010000502.1:0-6148 GCA_035552835.1 Mycobacterium sp.
AGCATCGCGGCCGTGAACTCGACGGTGGACGTCTCAACGTCGACCGCACCGGCGGAGGCGGCCATCTTCTCCAGGTCACTCGGGGCGAACGTGTGCAGGTCGACGACGGCCTCCAGCGCCGCGGCGCGCGATGATTCGTCGAGCTCGGCCTGTGGACGCCGCCAGCTACCCAGACCGGGCAGCCTGGTGACCTTGGTGGCGATCCGCCAGGTCAGCGTCGAGAGTGCCCGGGCATAGCCATCGCCGACAGACGTCGGCTCGCCGGCGAATACGAAGCGCCCGCCCGGCCGCAGCACCCGCAGCACCTCACGCAGCGATTGCTCGACGTCCGGAATATGGTGCAGCACAGCGTGTCCGACTACCAGGTCGAACGTGTTGTCGTCATACGGGATGCCCTCGGCGTCGGCGACCCGACCGTCGATGTCCAGGCCCAGCGACTGTCCGTTGCGAGTGGCGACTTTGACCATGCCCGGTGACAGGTCGGTGACCGAACCACGCCGCGCGACCCCGGACTGGATCAGGTTAAGCAGGAAAAAGCCAGTGCCACAACCCAATTCGAGGGCGCGGTCGTACGGCAGGCGGTAGATCTCTTCGTCGGGAACGACGGCGTCGAAGCAGTCTCGCGCGTAGTCGATACAGCGCTGGTCATAGGAGATCGACCACTTTTCGTCGTAGTTCTCCGCCTCCCAGTCGTGGTAGAGCACCTGGGCCAGTTTGCTGTCGTGGCGGGCGGCCTCAACCTGCTCGGCGGTGGCATGCGGTTGCGGCGCCGGGTCACCGGCGGCCTTCGAACTCCTCGTCACGAAGGGCCAGCTTAGTGGCGCGGGCGAATACGTCCACAAAGCGGTGGCGTTCGGCGGCCACCCGCTCGGCCGGAGCCAGCTCGAACACCTCGTCGATGCCCGCCTTGGCCGCGGCCAGCGCGTACTGGGGTCCCTCGACGAAGCGGCCGGCCCAGGCCACGGCGGAGTCGTACACGTGGTCAGGGGCCACCATCTCGTCGATCAAACCCAGGGCCAGCGCCTCCTCGGCGTCGAAGAAACGCCCGCTGTACACGAGTTCCTTGGCCCTGCTGACCCCGACCGTGCGGGTCAGTCGCGCCAGACCGCCGCCGTCAGGCACCAAACCGGCCAAAATCTCCGTCGCACCGAACCGCACGTTGTCGCCACTGACCCGCCAATCGGCGGCCAGCGCCAGGCCTACGCCCGCGCCCAGCGCGTAGCCGGTGATTGCTGCGACGGTCGGCTTTGGGATCGCCGCGACGGCGTCGACGGCGTCGTGACGCGCTCGTGCCCAGGTCTCGGCTTCCGAGACGCCCAGGGTGCGCAGTTGCGGCGTGTCGTCGCCGGCGGAGAAGATCTCGTGGCCGCCGAAGATGATCACCGCAGCGATGTCGTCGCGCCGCGCGACCTCGGCGGCGACCTGACCGATCTCCCGGTAGACCTGCCGGGTCATCGTGTTGGTGGGCGGCCGCGAGAGCACCAGGGTGCCGACGCCCGGGCGCACTGCGTCCACGTGGATGCTGACGAACTCGCTCACAGCCGCCATCCCAGTCCGCCGGCTTTCCGCGCCGCGTGGTAGCGGTCGGAGTCGAAGAATTCGAATATCCAGTTGTCGCCGTCGATTTCCAGGTTCGGTTGCACGGTGACGATCTGACGCTCGACGGCCAACACATCGGCGACCGTGCGTCCGGCCAGCGAATCCAGCTGGGTCCAGGTCGGCGGCAACAGGAAGCAGCGGCCGCCCGCGAAGTCGTCGATGGCGGCCTGCGGCGTGGTCCAACCCGCACGATCGGATTCGGTGTTCTCCCCGTCGGCGCGCTGACCCTGCGGCAACGCTCCGACAAAGAAATAGGTGTCGTAGCGGCGGGTGCGCTCGGCCTCGGGTGTCACCCAGTTGGCCCACGGCCGCAGCAGGTCAGCCCGCAACACGAGATTCTCCCGACGCAGGAAGTCGGCAAACGACAACGTCCGGTCTGCCAACGCCAGCCGGGATTCGCGGTATACCGATGCATCGCCGACGATGCCGGTCGGGTCGTCGGCCGGGCCGGCGAATAGCACGCCGCATTCCTCGAAGGTCTCGCGGGCCGCAGCGCACACCAACGCTTCGGCCAGCTCGGTTTCGATGCCGAAACGCTGCGCCCACCACGGCGGCGGCGGTCCAGCCCAGGCGATCTGGGCGTTGCGGTCGCGGTCGTCGACGCCGCCGCCGGGAAACACCATCACCCCGGCAGCGAATTCCATCGCCGAATGCCGTCGCATCAAGAACACCGAAACGCTGCCTGGGCTGTCGCGGATCAGCATCACGGTGGCGGCCGGCCGCGGCGTCAGCGGGGGCCGATCTTGCGGTGAATTCATCAGCGCCTCCGATGTGCCGCGCGGGTGCGAGCGCGCCGGGCGAAGTAACGCCCGTCGATCGAGTCGACCGTGATCGCCTGGCCGAACGCCGCCGATAGGTTCTCGCTGGTCAGCACGTCGGTCAGCAAACCCGCTGCGACGACCTGTCCCTCCGACATCAGCATGCAGTGGCTGAAACCGATTGGAATCTCCTCGACGTGGTGGGTGACCAGGACCAGCGCCGGAGCGTCCGGATCGGCGGCCAAGTCGGTCAGCCGCGCTACCAGCTCCTCGCGGCCACCCAGGTCCAGGCCGGCGGCGGGTTCGTCGAGCAGCAGCAGCTCTGGGTCGGTCATCAATGCGCGCGCGATCAGCACCCGCTTGCGTTCGCCCTCCGACAGCGTCTCGTAGGTGCGGTCGGCCAGGTGCTCGGCCCCCAGGCTTTCCAGCATGTCGATCGCCCGGTTGTAGTCGACGTCCTCGTAGCGTTCCCGCCACCGACCCAGCACCGCGTAGCCGGCGGAGACAACTAGATCGCGCACCACCTCATGGCCGGGAATCCGCTGCGCCAACGCTGAGGAACTCAAGCCCACGCGGGAGCGCAGCTCGGACATGTCGACCCGACCGAGGCGCTCACCGAGCACATAGGCGACGCCCGACGAAGGGTGCTCGGCGGCTGCGGCGATGCGCAACAACGAAGTCTTGCCGGCGCCGTTGGACCCGATGATCACCCAGCGTTCGTCGAGTTCGACCGACCAACTCACCGGCCCAACCAGCAGATGGCCATCTCGGCGCAGCGAAACGTCTTTGAAGTCGATCAGCAGATCGAGGTCGGCTGCCTCGCTAATCTGGTCGGTTCCACCCGCGGATTCTTTCGAATCCACGGGTTTCACCTCCGGCTTCCGGTTTCGGGCACCCGACCATCGTGCCGTACCGCGACGCTGCGGCGGCTGTCGGGTCACGCGGTTATTCGGGTGGGATCTCGACGCGTCGCACCACACCGTCGACCGCGTCGGCGGCCTCGATCTCCCCGCGCGTGACGCCGAGCAAAAACAGCACGGTGTCCAGGTACGGATGACTCAGCGACGCGTCGGCGACTTCCCGCAGCGCCGGTTTCGCGTTGAATGCGATACCCAGGCCCGCGGCGGCCAGCATGTCGATGTCGTTGGCGCCGTCACCGACTGCGACCGTCTGCTCCAGCGGCACGCCGGCCTGATGCGCAAAGTCCCGCAGCGCCTTGGCTTTACCCGCCCGGTCGATGATCGGACCGATGACACGCCCGGTGATTTTGCCGTCGACGATCTCCAACTGGTTGGCGGCGACGAAGTCCAGCATCAGCTCATGGGCCAGCGGGTCGATGACCTGCCGGAAGCCGCCAGAGACTACGCCCACGGAATATCCCAACCGCCGCAGTGTGCGCAGCGTGGTCCGCGCGCCAGGGGTCAGCTCCAACTGTTCGCCGACCTCGTCGAGCACTTCGGCGGGCAGTCCGGCCAGGGTAGCGACCCGCTGGTGCAGCGACTCCGCGAAATCCAGTTCACCGCGCATCGCGGCCTCGGTGATGGCGGCGACGGCGTCTTGGGCGCCGACTCGGGCGGCCAGCATCTCGATGACTTCCCCCTGGATCAGGGTCGAGTCGACGTCGAACACGATCAATCGTTTGGCCCGACGGGACAGGCTGTAATCCTCCACCGCGATGTCCACACTCGCGTCGGCGGCCACCCGGGTCAACGCAGCCTGTAGCTGGCCACCGATTCCCGGCGGCACCGAGACTCGCAGCTCCAGGCCGGTGACCGGATAGTCGGAGACGCCGCGGATGACGTCGATGTTGACGCCCAAGGTGGCCACCTCCCGGGCCACCGCGCCGAACGCGTCGGCCGTGATCGGCCGGCCCAGCACCACGATCGTGTGCGTCGACGGTTCCCGGATGATCGGCAGATCGTCGCTGCGCTCAATGCTGACGTCCAGGCCGACCGCATGGATGGCCGCTTCGACTTCCGCCCGCAGCGCCTTCCCCTCGGCGACTTCCAGCGGAGCCGACACCAACACACCCAACGTCAGCCGGCCGCGGATCACCACTTGCTCAACGTTGAGCAGTTCGACCTGGTGGCCCGAAAGAACCTCGAAGAGCGCAGACGTCACGCCCGGCTTATCGACACCGGTGACGGTGATCAACGCCGACACCATGCGGGGCCTGGTCACCCCAAATTGCCGCCGCGCCGGCCCATCAGGTGCGAACGCTTACGTCGTCGTTTCTGGTGACGTCGCCGCTGCCGGGTCCGTGGGAACGCCCCACGTGCGCCTCGGCGCGCAACCGCTCGACCATGTGCGGGTAGTGCAACTCGAAGGCCGGACGCTCGGAACGGATCCGGGGCAGCTCGGTGAAGTTGTGCCGCGGCGGTGGACAACTGGTGGCCCACTCCAGCGAGTTGCCGTACCCCCACGGGTCGTCGACAGTGACTACCTCGCCGTAACGCCAGCTCTTGAAGACGTTCCAGACGAACGGAATCATCGACGCGCCAAGGATAAACGCCCCGACCGTGGAAACGACGTTGTAGGGCTGGAATCCATCGGTGGGCAGGTAATCGGCGTAGCGGCGCGGCATCCCCATGTCGCCCAGCCAGTGCTGAATCAAGAACGTGGTGTGAAAACCGATGAATGTCAACCAGAAATGCAGCTTGCCCAGCCGCTCGTCGAGCAGCCTTCCGGTCATCTTCGGGAACCAGAAGTAGGTACCGGCGAAGGTGGCGAACACGATGGTCCCGAACAACACGTAGTGGAAGTGCGCGACCACGAAATAGCTGTCGGTGACATGGAAGTCCAGCGGCGGGCTGGCCAGCAGCACCCCGGTCAGACCACCCAACAGGAAGGTGATCAGAAAGCCGACCGCGAACAGCATCGGCGTCTCGAAGGTCAACTGGCCCTTCCACATTGTGCCGACCCAGTTGAAGAACTTGATCCCGGTCGGCACCGCGATCAGATAGGTCATGAACGAGAAGAAGGGCAGCAGCACCGCGCCGGTGGCGAACATGTGGTGCGCCCACACCGCGACCGACAGCGCGGCGATCGACAGCGTCGCGTAGACCAACGTGGTGTAGCCGAAGATCGGTTTACGGGAGAACACCGGGAAGATCTCGGTCACGATACCGAAGAAAGGCAGCGCCACGATGTACACCTCGGGGTGACCGAAGAACCAGAACAGGTGCTGCCACAACAGGACTCCGCCGTTGGCCGAGTCGTAGACGTGCGCGCCCAAGTGCCGGTCGGCGGCCAGCCCGAACAGCGCCGCGGTCAGCAGCGGGAACGCGATCAGGATCAGGATGGACGTCACCAGGATGTTCCAGGTGAAGATCGGCATCCGGAACATCGTCATCCCCGGCGCGCGCATGCACACCACCGTGGTGATCATGTTGACCCCGCCGAGGATGGTGCCCAGACCGGCGACGATCAACCCCATGACCCACAGGTCGCCGCCGATGCCGGGCGAGTGGATCGCGTCACTCAACGGGGTGTAAGCGGTCCAGCCGAAGTCGGCGGCCCCGCCCGGGCAAATGAAGCCGGCTAGGACGATCAGACCCCCGAACAAGAACAGCCAGAACGAGAAGGCATTCAACCGCGGGAACGCCACGTCGGGCGCGCCGATCTGCAGCGGCAGCACCAGGTTGGCGAAGCCGAACACGATCGGAGTGGCATACAGCAGCAGCATGATCGTGCCGTGCATGGTGAACAGCTGGTTGAACTGCTCGTTGGATAGGAACTGCAGACCCGGCGCGGCCAATTCGGTACGCATCAGCAGCGCCATCAGACCGCCG
>DASZKQ010000503.1:0-2185 GCA_035552835.1 Mycobacterium sp.
CGGCCGCTGGCGCGGGCAGCCGTGCCGACCAGGAACGCCCTGGTGTTCGGCCTGGTGCTGAGCATCGGTTCGTTCTTCTGGTTGTGGTGGACAACCAACTTGCTCTCGGGCCTGCTGGCAGTGGCCACGATCGCGTTTTATGTGTTCGTCTACACCCTGTTGCTCAAGCGCCGCACCTCGCAGAACGTCGTCTGGGGCGGGGCGGCCGGCTGCATGCCGGTGATGATCGCCTGGTCGGCTGTCACCGGCACGATCGGATGGCCGGCGCTGGTGATGTTCGCGATCATCTTCTTCTGGACGCCGCCGCATACCTGGGCGCTGGCCATGCGGTACAAGGATGACTACAAAGCGGCTGGGGTGCCGATGCTGCCGGCCGTCGCCACCGAGCGACAGGTCACCAAGCAGATCCTGATCTATACCTGGCTGACGGTGGCTGCGACGCTGGCGCTGGCGCTGGCGGCCGGATGGCTCTACACCGCGGTGGCGGTGGTGGCCGGGGTGTGGTTCCTGACGATGGCCCATCAGCTCTACGCCGGTGTGCGCCGCGGTGAGCCGGTCAAGCCGCTGCGGCTGTTCTTGCAGTCGAACAACTACCTGGCGGTGGTGTTCTGCGCGTTGGCGCTCGACTCGGCAATAGCGCTGCCGACCCTGCTTCACGTCTGATCCTTACCCCGAGGTCTTAGACCTGCGAATACCCCCTACGGGGTCGGGGTCTTGTACCTACGACACAGCGTCGTATTAAATGCCCGACGTGACCTCACCCGTGGGCGGCCGATGACGGCGCCGGTCTGGATAGCGTCGCCGCCGGAGGTGCACTCGGCGTTGCTGAGCAGCGGCCCGGGCCCGGGGGCGCTGCTAGCTGCGGCCGGCGCGTGGAACTCGCTGAGCACCGAATACGCGTCGGTCGCTGAGGAACTCAGCACCGTGTTGGCGGAGGTGCAGGCGGGCGCGTGGCAAGGCCCCAGCGCCGAGCGGTACCTGGCCGCGCACGTGCCGTATTTGGCGTGGCTGGTGCAGGCCAGCGCCAAAAGCGCGTCGGAGGCTGTCCAACACGAGACGGCGGCCACCGCGTACACCGCGGCGTTGGCCGCGATGCCGACCTTGCCGGAGCTGGCCGCTAATCACATGATTCACGGGGTGTTGGTGGCGACGAATTTCTTTGGTATCAACACGATTCCGATCGCGCTCAATGAGGCCGACTATGTGCGGATGTGGGTCCAGGCCGCCACCACGATGAGCACCTATCAAGCGGTCGCCACCACGGCAGTGGCGTCGGCGCCGCAGACCGATCCGGCGCCACAAATCGTGAACCCGCGGCCCGCGGATGGCATATACGGTGGCGGGGGCGTCGCCGACAAGGGGATACTACCCATCGTCGACAATGACTCCGGTGATCCATACAGCTTGAGTTGGTGGATAAATCGAGTCACCGAGGTAACCCAAACCGTTAGCCGGGACATTCAGTTAATTGGACAGAACCCGGCGCAAGGGCTACTACAGCTGGAGTACGACATAGTCGGAGTGGCATCAGATGAGTTCGGCCATGCGCTCCAGGTCGTTCAGTACTTCCCCGAAATCACGGCGCTCCCGTTCGTCGTGCCGGCCGGATTTGCGGGAGGCGTTGCGGGCCTAGGCGGGCTGGGCGGAATCCAGCTTGAAGCGGCTCCAGCCCCTGACGTGTCGCCCGCACCGACGCCCCAGACATCCAGTTTGCCGGCGGTAACGACTAGCCCTGCCGTCACGGGTGTCTCGATGGGGGCCCCCGGTACGACATCGGTGCCTGCTCCCGGGTCGACGTCAAGCACGGTGGCCAGTTCCGCGTCTACGCTCCCGTCTGCAGCCGGGGGTGGGCCGGGTTTTGTGCCCCCCTACGCGGTGGGGCCTCCCGGTATCGGCGTCGGTTCGGGGATGAGCACCATTGCCGGCGCCAGCGCAAAGAAGAAGGGGTCCGAGCCCGAGGCCGCAGCGGTCGCGGCGGCGGCCGCGCGACAAGAAGCGCGGGCTCGGCGGCGCCGACGGGCGGGTCTGCGCGGGTATGGTGACGAGTTTATGGAAATGAATATCAATGTCGACCCAGATTGGGGCGCGCCGCCGGAGCAGGCGTTGGCCTCCGATCACGGCGCCGGGCCGCTTGGCTTTGCCGGCACAGTGCGCAAGGAGACAGTCGCAGCGGCGGCGGGCTTGA
>DASZKQ010000504.1:0-5370 GCA_035552835.1 Mycobacterium sp.
TCATACAGCTCCCACTGGTCGTCGAGCGGACTCATCCGATACGCCTCTCCGCCAAGACCATTGGCTGCGAGATGCCGAACACCCGGCTCCGTCCAGGTCGCCGGATCGTCGAACGTGCGCACCAGCTTGTACAGGTGGCCCTCGTCGTCGACGCGGACCACCAACCCCTCGAAGTTCGACGCCACGTGTGCGGCCACCCGGATACGCAGCGGCGCAGGTGGATTCACTGTCCGCTTCAAACGCCGTGCCAGACCCGAGGCGCCGGTATCGCCGTCAAGGATGTTGTCGCGGGTCATCAGGTAGACCGCGCGGGTGTCGTCGGCCGGCGCCCCGTCCACGACCGGCATCAAATCCCGGCCCGGCAGCGGATGCACCTCGGAGAACGACACGGCCAGCGTGGCGGCCACCGCCACGACATCGACACCGGCCGCCGCCAGCAGGGTCGGCACCAGGTCGACATGCGACGTCGGCGCCGTCACCACCCGCGGCGAGGTCGCGCCCTCGCCGATCCGGGCGATCACGAACGGCACCCGGGTGGCCTCGTCGTAGAGGGTGAACCACTTCTGGTGCAGCCCGCCGTGCGCCCCGAGCAGATCGCCGTGATCCGAGGTGCGCACCAGCACCGCGTTGTCGGATCCGCCTTCGGTGACCGCCTGCCGGACCTGGTCGATCGGCCCGTCCACCTCGGCGTGCAGCCGGTAGTAGAGGTCGCGGTAGCGCTGCGCGTTGCGGTCGTAGGTCCGGTCGATCGCCGGTGCCGGGCCGTAGCCGGTGTAGTAGGCCTCCCGGAACGCGATCTGCGCGGCCGGCTTGGTCGCCAAGTCCTCGTCGGCGGTGGGCGCCGCGGGCACGTGCGGCGGATCGAGCGGCGACGGCTTCAGCGGGTTGCGCCTCATCCAGGCCGGGAACAGCACGATGTCGTGCGGGTTGACGAAGCTGGCGACCAAGAGGAATGGATGCTGCGCGGCCGCCTCGCCGGCACGGCGGCGTGCATAGCGGTCGATGAGCCACGCGACAACGCGATCGGCGATCAATGGGTCGCGGTGCACCCCCGCGTTGGCAAGCTGCGCGCCGTGCGGCTCGGGGCCGACCCATCCCGAGAAGCCAAACGGCGCAAGGGGATCGGCGTTGAGGTAACGCTGCACCGCGGCGTGGTCGACAAGACCGTCGTCGTCGTTGGTCGCCAGTACCCGCCCGTCGGCGTCGTGCAGATCGGCATGCGAGATGTGCCATTTGCCGTGGTAGTGGGTGTCGTAACCGGCTGCGCGGAACCAGTTGCCCAGCGTGGGCACCTCACCTTGGCGCAGCCAGCGCATGCGCGAGTCGTCGGACATTTTGCCCAGACCGTCGGTCTGGGTGACGCCATGCAAGTCGGGGTAGTGCCCGGTGAAAATCGTTGGGCGGCTGGGCACACAGGCTAGTGAGCCGGTGTAGTGCCGCTGGAAACTGACGCCATGCTCGTCGAACCACTTCCGGCCGGATAGCGTTCGGTCGCGCCAGGCGAGCACCTTGGGTGATTCGTACGGCGGGACCGCGCGTTCCTCGTCGGTCATCAAGATGATGATGTCGGGGCGATCAGCCACCAGCCTTCTCCCATCGCCTCGCCAGCCCGGCGAGCATCACGTCGGACTGTCGCACCTGGACGCGACACGCCGCACGTTCGGCGAGCGTTTGCATTCGGCCAGGCCCGATTTCGATTGTGCTGGTCAGTGTCACCACGGTTGAGCCGTTTTGGGCAGCCCGCAACGTCCAGCGGTTATTGAACCGGCGCACGCGCTTGGGCAGGCCCTCGACGTCATAGGCAAGTGCCCACGTCGGGTCGAACTCGGTGATCCGCTCCACCAAGGCGTTGCGGCCGATCTGGACTCGCCGGGTGGTGCCAACGGGCTCGCTGCCGTGATTGAGGATGCAGGAGTGATCGATGTTGTCCGCCCACGAACTGATCGACCCGAAGTCTGCGAGAACATCCCAGACTTCCTTCGGCTCGGCCGCGACGGTGCGACTGCGGTAAATATCGGCCACCGCCTCACGCTACTAGGCCGGCCTCCGGGCGTCGCCGCAATTTGCTGAGACGATGCGAGCAACCAGCTTGCCGGCACGGAGGACCTCGATCGTCTGGCCGGCGGCAACTCTATCGAAGCACCGGCCGGCGCGCGTTCGCAGCTCGTGTAGCCCGACCCACCCAGCGTCCGGCGCCACCCTCACGTCGCCGACCGACACGATCCGCGCCACCAACTTGCCACGACGCACGACATCGAGCGTCTCCCCGGCGGCGACCCGCCCGAGGTACGTGCACGCGTCACTCCGAAGCTGGCCCAGGCCAATCACTTTCGGCATTTCCCTCAGCTGGCCGGCGCCAGCATATCCTTCCATCCGTCGTCTCCCGTTTTACTCGAATTGTCGACCGCGTACTTCGCACCGTTGGGCGCTGCCAGTTCGCCGCTCTGCGGACTGTAGACGGCTGCGGGAGGGCCGCCGGGAACGTAGACGCAGGGATTAGGTTGTTGCCCATTGCATTCCACCGTGCCCGAACCCGGCCGCTGCAGCGGATCGCTAATTGGCGGCGGTGTCAGCCCGCCCGGCGGCAGCCTATCGGCGGGCAGTGGGTTCAGGCCGTTGTTGACCGACGGCGCGGGTATCACGTGGCCGGGATCTACCGGCTGATCGCATCGCGCGCCCGGTGCCGGGCAGTTCCGGATCTGATTGGGGTCGCCGTACCACGGATTGGTGCCTGCCGGAACGTACGGTTTGGGGTCGCGGCACTCCCGCGGCGTCGCGGCACGTTTTCCGGGGACATCGACACACGGAATGTTGCGGGCCCCGCGCACGACGTTAGCCGGGAAGTCCTGCGGGATCTTGCAATATGTTCCGGACGGCAGCGGCGCCAGGCTGGTGTCCGCCGGAGACCGCCACTGAGATGCCGGGAGGAAGCCGGTCATACACGGCGGTGGCTGGTTGATCGTCAGCGCAGTGTCAAGGGAAGCGTAGCCCGGAAACGCCACCGTCTCCGTCTGGCCGGCCGCAACGTTTTGAGGCAGGAATACCAGTATTTGCTCGACACCCTTGTGGTAGCGCTTGAGCATCTCGAGCACGATCTCGAGATTCGCCAATGTCTGTGGAAGCGAGTCGCGGACGTCGTTGAACACCGAGTTGACCTGATCCGCGGTCGGTGCCCCTTGGTTGAGGATGCTTTGCACGTGCTGGTCGTTCTGCGCGGTCTGCGCGGCAAGCACATTCAGGTTGTGCGACCAGCGTTTGAGCGCTTCGCTCGAGTCGACCTGGCTGTCCAGGATCGGTGCGGAGTTTTCGATGATGTCGTCGATATCGGAGATGTTGGTCCTGAAGTCACCGGCGATCGCCTGGGTTGCGTCGACCAGCCGCTGCAACGCGGGGCCCAGCCCGCCGACCGCTTGCGCTGTCTCGTCGAGCAACTGGCTGATCTTCTCCTTGGGCAGCACGGCCAGGCCGCGGTTAGCGGCGTCCAGCGCCGGCCCAATGTCAGCGGGCACGGTGGCCTTGGTGATGGTCTGTCCCGGCGAGAAGAATTTGCCCGGATTGCCTGTCGACACCAAGTCCAGATACTGCTCGCCGACGGCCGACACCGAATGCACATTCGCCGACGCATCGACCGGGATCTTGTACCCGTCGCCGATACTCATGGTCGCCCGCACACCGGTCTCGGTGGGCTCGACGGCGGTGACCCTGCCAATGGTCTGACCGCGATAGGTCACGTTGGCCGTCTTGTACAAACCGCCCGACGTGGGCAGCTCCGCCTTCAGTGTGTACTGGCCGATCCCCATCGCGGTGGGAACCCGTAAGTAGTACCAGCCCAACGCAATTGCCGTGATCACAGCAATTATGCCGAACGTGATCAGCTGGCGCCAGACCAGGCGGGTCAGCATTGCCGGTCCGCCCGTTCGACCAGCGGGCCGCCGGGGACGTCGTTCGGGTTTGGTGTGTACCGGACGTCCGGAATCATCGTTTCGGGATCGCGGCCATACGACTGCTCGAGCGCGCGCAGCGCTCCGGAGAATCCGGTCCCGGTGAGGACCGCGTTGTCGACAGAGCTGAGGGTCAGGTCAACCGTCAGCGACAGGTTGAAGTAGTCACCCCGGAACGACTTCGGCACGGCGTCGACATCGAACGGCTGGACGAGGATCAGCTTGAGTGCGCGGATCAAATACGGCGAGGCACGGCCGAGTTCCCGCAACGGGCACTGCAGCGCCACCATGTCCTGATGGAGATTGCTTCGCGAGGGGGCTAGGTATTGGTTGGCAACCTGGCCGAGCCGTCCCGTCGCGTCGACAGCGTTGATGAACAGGTTCTGTTTGTCGGCGAAATGTTTGATCAGCGGCGTGAATTCGGTGAACACCCGATCCAGAACATCCGCGCGAGAACCCACGTATGCCAATAGCCCATTGGTGGAATCGATGGCTCGGGTGATGTCATCGGTTTGCTCGTCGAGTCGGGCGGTGAAGGTGTCCAACTTGCCGAGGAAGGCACGGATCTGGTCGGCGCGCCCGTTCACGATGTTGTAGACCTCGTCCTGCAGCACTTCGACATTCGGGATGCCGCCTCCGCGCAAGATCAGGGCGAGGCTGGCCAGCGTCTGCTCGGTCGTGGGGTAACTCGACGAATTCTTCATCGGGATGGTGTCGCCGTTTTTCAGCAGCTCCGGCGACGGGTCGAGTGGCGCGGCCAGTTCGACATGCTGCGAACCCAGCAGGCTTGTCTGTCCGATCTTGGCGGTGGTGTTCTTGGGTAACTTGACACCCTTATCCAGGCTCAGCGTCAGCGTGGGGACCCAGTTCTTCAAGCTGACCGCGCGCACCGTGCCGACAAAGACATCGGCTACCCGCACCCGGCTGTTGTCGTTGAGCGCCAACGTGTCTGGCATCTGTACGTAGATGGTGTAGGAGCCGGCCCGGGTGCCCGGGCCGCCGGGCATCGGCACGTTCGCGATTCCGTGCCAGCTCGCGCATGACGTCAGCGTGATGGCAGCCGCCAGTAGAGCCAGGCCCTGTCTGGCCCGGTACCGGATCCGAGCGACCGCGCGCCTCTGGAGAAGTCGGTTCGGCTTCCTCCTCGCGCGTACCGCGCTCGTCGCGCGCCTCACGAGCCCGCTCCGGCTTCAGCGGGTAGCGGTGGACCGGCAGGCGCGGCCGCCGGCGCAGGTGTCGGCGCGACCGGCCCCGGGACCACCTCGGGTCCTGGCGGCGGCGGCGGTATCGGCGCCGGATGGCCCGGCACGCCGATGTAGGGCAGCGGACCGGGCTCCTCGTTGTAGGCATTCGGGTAGCCCGGCGGGGTCTGCAAATTCGATTGCACCGGTGGGATATCCGGCCCGCCCATCAGTTCGGCCAGCGATTG
>DASZKQ010000505.1:0-5857 GCA_035552835.1 Mycobacterium sp.
CGCCTCGAGGCGCAGTCGATGGAGGCCTGGGTATCCCACCTGCACGCCTCACCGCTGGGCCGCAACATCCGAGTGCCCCAGGTGTACTGGGACCTGACCACCGACCGAGTACTGACGATGGAGCGGGTGCAGGGCATCCGCATCGATGACGTCGCCGCCATCCGAAAGGCCGGGTTCGACGGAACCGAGCTGGTCAAAGCCTTGCTGTTCAGCCTGTTCGAGGGCGGTTTGCGGCACGGCCTGTTCCACGGCGACTTGCACGCCGGCAACCTCTACGTCGACGACCAGGGCCGCATTGTGTTCTTCGACTTCGGCATCATGGGCCGCATCGATCCGCGCACCCGGTGGTTGCTGCGCGAACTGGTCTATGCCCTGCTGGTCAAGAAGGACCACGCCGCGGCGGGCAAGATCGTCGTGTTGATGGGCGCCGTGGGCACCATGAAGCCCGAAGCCCAGGCCGCCAAGGACCTGCAGAAGTTCGCCACCCCGCTGACCATGCAGACGGTGGGCGACATGTCCTATGCCGACATCGGCAGGCAGCTCTCGACGCTTGCCGACGCCTACGACGTCAAGCTGCCCCGCGAGCTGGTGCTGATCGGCAAACAGTTCCTGTACGTTGAGCGGTACATGAAGCTGCTGGCGCCGCGATGGCAGATGATGTCCGACCCGCAGCTCACCGGGTACTTCGCCAACTTCATGGTCGAGGTCAGCCGCGAGCATCAATCCGACGTTGAGGTCTAGGGAGGTCTAGCCCCGGTGGAAATCCGAAGCGGCACAGCACGTTCGGGCGACTTGGACATCTACTACGACGACATGGGCGATCCCCGCGACCCGGCCGTGCTGTTGATCATGGGGCTGGGCTCGCAACTGCTGCTGTGGCGTGACGGCTTCTGCGAAAAGCTCGCCGCCGAAGGCCTACGGGTGATCCGCTACGACAACCGCGACGTCGGCCTGTCCAGCAAGACCGAGCGGCGCCACACCGGCGGGGCGCTGATCCCCCGCATGCTCAAGTTCTGGTTGGGAATCCCCGGCGACGCGGACTACCGGCTGGAGGACATGGCCGACGACGCCGCCGCGGTGCTCGATCACCTCGGCATCGACCGTGCCCACATCGTCGGCGCCTCGATGGGCGGCATGATCGCCCAGATCTTCGCCGCGCGGTTCCGCGCGCGGACGCGGTCGCTGGCGGTGATCTTCTCCAGCAACAACCAGCCGTTCTTGCCGCCGCCAGCCCCGCGCGCACTGTTCGCGGTCCTCAAGGGGCCGGCACCGAATTCGCCGATCGATGTGATCGCCGACCACTCCGTGAAGGTCTGGAGAATAATCGGCAGCCCCCGCTACCCGGCGCCCGAACAGCGGCTGCGTGATGACGCGATCGAGGCCTACGAACGCTGCTACTACCCGTGGGGCATTAGCCGGCATTTCGGCGCGATCATTGCCAGCGGCAGCCTGCTCCGCTACGACCGGCAGATCACCGCACCCACCGTGGTGTTGCATGGCCGCGCCGACCAGTTGCAGCGCCCGTTCGGCGGCCGGGTGGTTGCCCGCGCGATCCGGGGAGCTCGTCTGGTCTTGATCGACGGCATGGGCCACGACCTGCCCGAGCAGCTGTGGGATCGGATGATCGGCGAGCTGACGACCACGTTTGCCGATTCGGTCTGACCAGGCCGATCGATTACCATGACTGGCGGATGCCGGGGGTTGACACCGTGAAAATCCAGAAAGGCGCACGCCAGCATGGCGCAAAAACTTAGGCCGCATTTCGAAGACGTCCAGGCCCACTACGACCTGTCTGACGACTTCTTCCGGCTCTTCCTCGACCCGAGCCAGACTTACAGCTGCGCCTACTTCGAGCGTGACGACATGACGCTGGAAGAGGCCCAGCAAGCCAAAGTCGACTTGGCGCTCGGCAAGCTGGGTCTGCAGCCCGGGATGACGCTGCTCGACGTGGGCTGCGGCTGGGGCAGCACCATGCGCCGCGCGATCGAAAAGTACGACGTGAACGTTGTCGGCCTGACCTTGAGCAAGAACCAGGCCGGGCACGTGCAGAAGATGTTCGACGAGCTGGACAGTCCACGTGCCAAGCGGATCCTGCTGGCCGGCTGGGAGGAGTTCGACGAGCCGGTGGACCGGATCGTTTCAATCGGCGCATTCGAGCACTTCGGCCACGACCGCTACGACGACTTTTTCAAGATGGCCCACGACGCCTTGCCCAGCGACGGGGTGATGTTGCTGCACACGATCAGCGGCCTGACCCCGGCGCAGATGGTCGAACGCGGCATGCCATTGACCTTCGAGCTGGCCCGCTTCATGAAATTCATCATCACCGAGATCTTCCCGGGCGGCCGGTTGCCGTCGATCGAGAAGGTGGAGGACCACTCGTCGAAGGCCGGCTTCAAGCTGACCCGCAGGCAGTCGCTGCAGCCGCACTACGCGAGGACCCTCGACCACTGGGCCGCCGCGTTGGAGGCCCACAAGAGCCAATGCATCGAGATCCAGTCCGAAGAGGTCTACGAGCGCTACATGCACTATTTGACCGGATGCGCCAAGGGATTCCGGATCGGTTACATCGACGTCAACCAATTCACGCTGGAGAAATAGCCTCCAGCCGGACAATAGAGAGCGTGGGGTTCCCTCCAGTACTGGACGATGCCGGGTATGGTGCTTTAACTACTCGCGTGTTGTGCAGTCGGCGAGCACGAAACCCGGGAGCGGCACAACCCCGAGCACTAGGAAGGGCGACGAAACACTGATGCCTGACAAGCCAGCCACTCCGACGAAGATGCGGGTGCACTTCGAGGATATCCAGGCCCACTACGACCTCTCCGACGATTTCTTCGGCCTGTTCCAGGACCCGAGTCGGACCTACAGCTGCGCCTACTTCGAGCCGCCCGACCTTACACTCGAGCAAGCCCAGATCGCCAAACTCGACCTGAACCTGGACCAGCTGGACCTGCAGCCCGGCATGACGCTGCTGGACGTCGGCTGCGGTTGGGGCGCCACCATGAAACGCGCGATCGAGAAATACGACGTCAATGTCATCGGCCTGACCCTGTCGAAGAACCAGCGCGCCTACTCCGAGCAGCTACTGAAGGGCGTCGACACCAACCGCTCATATCAGGTCCTGCTGCGCGGCTGGGAGGAATTCAGCGACCCCGTCGACCGGATTGTCTCGATCGAGGCCTTCGAGCACTTCGGCTTCGAGCGCTACGACCACTTCTTCAAGAACTGCTTCACCATCATGCCCGACGACGGGCGGATGACGGTGCAGAGCAGTGTGAGCTATCACCCCTACGACATGCATGCGCGCGGCAAGAAGCTGACGTTCGAGACTGCTCGGTTCATCAAGTTCATCCTCACCGAGATCTTCCCGGGCGGTCGCCTGCCGTCCACCCGCATGATGGTGGAGCACGGCGAGAAGGCCGGTTTTGTCGTGCCGGAGCCGCTTTCGCTGCGCGACCACTACATCAGGACGCTGCGGATCTGGGGCGACGCGCTTGAGGCCAAGAAAGACCAGGCCATCGAGATCACCTCCGAAGAGGTCTACGAGCGCTACATGAAGTACCTTCGCGGCGCCGAGTACTACTTCACCGACGAATTGCTGGACGTCAGCCTGGTCAGCTACCTCAAGCCGGGAGCTGTGGCCTAACTGGCCTGATCTTTTTCCGCATTTGCTCGCGCCTGCTGTCGGATTGCGGCTGCATTGTTCGTCGGACAGGTAGAGAGTGGAACGCAGGGTTCCGCTCACTACCGGAGGTGACCACCATGCAGTACCTAGCTCTGTTGATCAGCCAGGAGCGAGACCTCACGCCCGACCAGGGGGCCGCCGAGATGGCCGCCTACCAGAGTTTCCACGCCAAAGCCGCGTCGGCGATCCGCGGCGGTGACGCGCTGTTGCCCGCGGCGACCGCGGTGCGCATCTCCGGCGGCCCGGACGCGCCGACGATCACCGACGGCCCATTTGCCGAGGCCGCCGAGGTCGCGGGCGGCTATTACGTGTTCGAGGCCGAAAACCTTGACGACGCTTTGGCATTGGCCCGCGATATCCCCGCCGCCAGATACGGCGCCATCGAAGTTCGGCCGATCTACCACACCATCGATCCCGATTGGTCACGCAAAGACGGCCAATGGCTGGCGCTGCTGCTGGAACCACCCGCAGCTGCCAATGTTCCGGGAACGCCGGAGTGGGAGGCCGAAGCAGCACGGCACGGCGAATTTGCCGCTGCCGCAGGCGATCACATCGTCGGCGGGGCCGCATTGCACGAGCCGGCGACGGCGACCACGGTGCGGGTTCGCGACGGCGAGGCGCTGTTGACCGACGGGCCCTACGCGGAAGGAGCCGAGATCGCCACCGGCTTCTACGTGCTCACCGCCGGTGACCGTGACGAGGCGGTCAAACTGGCCGCGATGATCCCTGCCGGCGCTGTGCAGCTACGCCAGTTGGCGGGAGTCTCTGGCCTGTAAACAGCATGGCTGACCTGGACGGCGTCTTCCGGCGCGAGTGGGGCCCGGCAGTGGCCGCATTGGCCCGGTGGTCGGGCGACCTCAGCGTCGCCGAGGACGCCGTCCAGGAAGCCTTCGCTGAGGCGCTGCGGGCATGGCCGCGCGACGGCGTGCCGGACAACCCCGGCGCATGGGTGCTGACTGTGGCACGTAACCGCGCCCGTGACCGGCTGCGCCGCGAATCAGTCCGCCCAGGAAAGGAATTGGTCGCTGTGGTGGAGGACATCCGGGCGCGCACCGATCACGCCGACCCGCATCCCGTCCGCGACGACGAACTGCGGATGATGTTCACCTGCGCCCACCCGGCACTCGACCGGATGTCGCAGCTGGCGCTGACTCTGCGACTGGTTTCCGGGTTGACCGTCGCGGAGATCGCCCGGGCACTGCTGCAGACCGAGGCCGCCGTCGGTCAGCGAATCACCCGCGCCAAGACCAAGGTCCGGCACGCCAATATCCCGCTGCGGGTGCCACCGGCCGAGTTGCTCCCCGAGCGCACACCACATGTGCTCAGCTGCATCTACTCGGTGTTCACCGAGGGTTACTGGTCCACGGCGGGCCCGTCGGCGATTCGCGACGAGCTGTGCGACGAAGGGGTGCGGCTGGCTGGAGAGCTGTGCGCGCTGATGCCGGCTGAACTGGAGGCGCACGCGCTGGCAGCCCTTGTGCTGCTGCATGATTCGCGACGGACGACCAGGGTGGACGCCGCCGGGGCGCTGGTCCCGCTCGAGGAGCAGGACCGCCGCCGCTGGGACCGCGGCCGCATCGCACGCGGCCTGGATCGGCTGCGGGCGGCCCACGGTTCGACCGGCCCGTACCTGCCACAGGCGGTGATCGCCGCATTGCATGCAACGGCCCCATCCTGGGAGCAGACCGACTGGCACAGCATCTGCGCGGCCTACGACACGCTGTTGGCGATGACCGATTCGCCGGTGGTGCGGGCGAATAGGGCGCTGGCGGTTGGCTTTCGCGACGGCCCGAATGCCGGGCTGGCAGCGTTGGACAGGGTGGCACACGATCCGCGGCTGGTCCGGTCCAACCTGGTGGCGTCGGTGCGCGCCGACTTACTGCGGCGGGCCGGACGACACGACGACGCCGTCACCTGGTATCGAACGGCGTTGGCATCCAATGGTTCCGAGCCGGGCCGCGACTACCTGCGCCGGCGCATCGCCGAACTTTCGCCGCCGAATGTGGGCGTATGACACGCCAAACGCACCTTGAGTTCAAGGGGTGATTGCAACACTTCGCGTTAGGAGTGTTGATGCGTGGTCGTCCTAATCCCTTGAATTCGGTGCGGCGCCGGTATTGGCAGCTGGTGGCCAGGGGCGCGACACCTGGCGTTGCTGGCGAGGCCGTC
>DASZKQ010000506.1:0-4199 GCA_035552835.1 Mycobacterium sp.
GTCCCGATGACCGGAAGCGTGAGGTGCCGGCGATCAGGTTCGATGCGCATCGCTCCGGTCGTGAACGACACGCGGTCCTGGTCGCGTCCCTTCTTCTTGAAGCGCGGGAAACCCACCCGCTTGCCAGCACGCTTGCCAGCACGGCTCTGCTGCCAGTTCCAGTACGCGTCGACCGCGCCGGCGATCCCGTCGGCGTAGGCCTCTTTCGAGCACTCCGGCCACCACACCTGCCCGGTCTCGGCATTCACGCACACCTCGTCTTTGAGGGTGTTCCAGCGCTTCCGCAGTACCCGAAGCGACGGCTTCGCAGTCTCGACACCGCTGCCGCGCCATGCGTCGATATCGGCTTTCAGGGCGGCGACAGTCCAGTTGAATGCTTTACGCCGAGCACCGAAATGGCGTGCCAGCATCCGCGATTGATCGTCGGTCGGGTCCAGGGTGAACCGGAACGCCTGGACACCCCATCCCTCAGGAACCTCGAACTTCGCCATCACGCCACCTCCACGTCCTCGATGGCGGCCGCCGCCAGGGCACGCCTGGCTCGGTTCTGAGCTGCCCGTTTGCCATACAGCCGGGCGCACATCGACGTCAGGATCTCGGTCATATCCCGCACCAGATCATCATCGACTTCGGCCGCATCCACTACGACCAACTCACGGCCCTGGGCGGCCAGCGCGACTTCGACATATTCCGAGCCGAACCGGCAGAACCGGTCCCGGTGTTCCACCAGGATCCGGTGTACCGACGGATCACGCAGCAGGGCAATGAACTTCCGACGGTGACCGTTCAACGCAGAACCCACCTCGACAACGACTTTGTCGACCGGGATCTGTTCGGCTGTGGCCCACGCGGTCACCCGCGCGACCTGCCGATCCAGATCAGCTTTCTGATCGGCCGACGACACACGCGCATACACAGCCGTGCGCCCCCGCAGGCCAGCCTCGTCGATGGGCTCGTCTACCAGAATCAGCCGCGCGACCTTGCGCGTCGGAACCGGCAACAGCCCAGCGTGAAACCAGCGATACGCAGTCACCCGCACAACACCGTTGCGCTCTGCCCACGCCGCGAGATTCATACCCCTGTTCCTACAACACACCACCGACAACTAACGACCACTCAGACCGCAACAGCTGACAGCCCCTTGCGATGTGCCATGATGTGCAGGCTGTCAGGCCCACACGCAGCACAGGATCGTCTCAGTTGGTAGGGAGCGGCGGCATGGATCTGAACCTTTCAGCGGTCACGCGACCGGTTGAGCGTCTGGTGGCGACAGCACAGAACGGCCTGGAAGTTCTGCGGCTCGGCGGCCTGGAAACCGGCAACTCCCCGTCGCCGTCTCAGGTCGTGGAGAGCGTGGCGATGTACAAGCTTCGGCGGTACTTCCCGCCGGACAGTCGGCCGGGGCACCCGCAGGCGGGGCCGCCGGTGCTGCTGGTGCACCCGATGATGATGTCGGCGAACATGTGGGATGTCACTCGCGAGGAGGGCGCGGTCGGCATCCTGCACGCCGCCGGGCTGGATCCCTGGGTCATCGACTTCGGCTCACCCGATCAGATCGAGGGCGGTATGCGCCGGAATCTGGCCGATCACATCGTCGCGCTGAGTGAGGCGCTCGACGCGATGACGGAAATCACCGGTCAGGATGTGCACCTGGCCGGCTATTCGCAGGGTGGGATGTTCTGCTACCAGGCGGCGGCGTACCGACGCTCGAAAAGCATCGCCAGCATTGTGACGTTCGGCTCACCGGTGGACACCCTGGCGGCACTCCCGATGGGGCTTCCGCCCAACTGGGCCCCCGGTGTCGCCAATTTCATGGCCGACCATGTCTTTAATCGGCTGGATATCCCAAGTTGGTTGGCGCGCACTGGCTTTCAGATGCTAGATCCGCTTAAGACCGCCAAGGCGCGGATCGATTTTGTGCGCCAACTGCACGATCGTGAGGCGCTGCTGCCAAGGGAAGCCCAGCGCAGATTCCTGGAGTCGGAAGGCTGGATCGCCTGGTCCGGCCCGGCGGTTTCCGAGCTACTGAAGCAGTTCGTCGCACATAACCGGATGATGACCGGCGGTTTCGCTATCAACGGTCAACTGGTGACGCTGACCGATATCACTTGTCCGGTACTGGCTTTCGTCGGCGAGGTTGACGACATCGGTCAGCCGGCAGCGGTGCGCGGTATCCGGCGTGCAGCGCCTAATGCCGAGGTCTACGAGTACTCGCTGCGCGCGGGTCACTTCGGTCTGGTGGTCGGATCCAGAGCGGCACAGCAGACTTGGCCAACCGTCGCAGATTGGGTGCTGTGGATTTCCGGGCATGGTGACAAGCCCACGGACATCTTCCCGATGGCCGATCAGCCCACTGAGCACACTGAGCGCGGCGTCGCGTTCAGTTCCCGGCTGGCGCACGGCCTGGGTGAGGCAGGGGAGGTGGCGCTGACACTCGCCCGCGGCGCGGCCGACGCCGTCGTCGCAGCGAACAAGTCCATGCGCACATTGGCCGTCGAGACCGTCCGAACCTTGCCCCGGCTGGCCCGACTGGGTCAGATCAACGACCACACCCGGATCTCGCTCGGCCGGATCATCGGCGAACAAGCTAACGATGCTCCGAACGGCGAATTCCTGCTCTTCGACGGACGCGTGCACACCTACGAGGCGGTCAACCGGCGCATTGACAACGTTGTGCGCGGCCTCATCGAGGTCGGGGTGCGGCAAGGCGAACACGTCGGCGTGCTGATGGAGACTCGGCCAAGCGCGCTGGTGGCCATCGCCGCGCTGTCGCGGTTGGGCGCCGTCGCTGTGCTGTTGAAGCCCGACGTCGACCTGGCCGCTGCGGTCCGGCTCGGGGGAGTCACCGAGATCATCACCGACCCGGCCAACCTCGAGACCGCCCGGCAACTGCCCGGACAGATTCTGGTTCTCGGCGGTGGTGAGTCCAGGGATCTGCATCTGCCCGATGACGCCGGTGTCATCGACATGGAACAAATCGACCCCGATGCCGTCGAGCTCCCGGCTTGGTATCGGGCCAACCCGGGGTATGCGCGGGATCTGGCGTTCATCGGGTTCAGCACGGCGGGCGGACAGCTCGTCGCCAAGCAGATCACCAACTACCGCTGGGCGCTGTCGGCGTTCGGAACCGCCTCGACTGCGGCCCTGGGCCGTAACGACACCGTGTACTGCCTGACGCCGCTGCACCACGAGTCCGGGCTTCTGGTCAGCCTCGGGGGTGCAGTGGTCGGCGGCACCCGCGTCGCGTTGTCCCGCGGGCTGCGCGCGGACCGATTTGTCGCCGAAGTGCGTCAGTACGGCGTCACCGTCATCTCGTACACGTGGGCGATGCTCCGCGACGTCATCGATGACCCGGTTTTTGCGTTGCACGGCAATCAGTCGGTGCGGTTGTTCATCGGCTCGGGTATGCCGACCGGACTGTGGCAGCGAATCGTCGATGTGTTCGCCCCGGCGCATGTCGTCGAGTTCTTCGCCACCACCGACGGGCATGCGGTGCTGGCCAACGTGTCCGGCGCCAAGATAGGCAGCCAGGGCCGGCCGTTGCCCGGAGCCGGCCACGTCGAACTGGGCGCCTACGACGCCGAGCATGACCTGATCCTGGAAACCGACCGGGGGCTGGTGCGGGTACCGGAAACCAACGAAGTCGGCGTGCTGCTCGCCGAGCCGCGCGGGCCGATCGATCCGACCGCGTCGGTCAAACGCGGCGTCTTCGCTCCCGCCGACACCTGGATCTCCACCGAATATCTGTTCCGTCGCGACACCGACGGCGACTTCTGGCTGGTGGGCAGGCGCGGTTCGGCCGTCCGCACCGAACGCGGCATCGTGTTCTGCGAGCCGATCACCGATGCGCTCGGGCTGATTCCGGCGGTCAATCTTGCGGTGACCTATGGCGTGCCGATGGATGGTCACCACGTCGCAGTGACAGCGTTGACATTGCGGCCGGGCGCCACCATCACGGCAGCCGATCTCACTGAAGCGGTGGCTGCCATGCCGTTCGGGTTGGGGCCCGACATCGTGCATGTGGTGGGGGAGATGACGCTCAGCGCCACTTACCGTCCGACAGCCAGTCCTCTGCGGGCAGCGGGGATTCCCAAGGCGGGGCGACATGCCTGGTACTTCGATGCTGACGCCAACCAGTTCCGGCGGTTGACGGGTACGGCACGCACGGAGCTGTCCGGTGCGCACTGACAATCGAGACC
>DASZKQ010000507.1:0-2395 GCA_035552835.1 Mycobacterium sp.
TACGACCATCCGTCGATGGAGCCGGCATTGCGGAAAACATTGGGAGTGCCGTTGTTTCAGGAGCAGCTGATGCAGCTCGCGGTGGACTGCGCGGGCTTTTCCGCCGCCGAGGCCGATCAGCTGCGGCGCGCCATGGGGTCCAAGCGGTCAGCGGAACGCATGCGACGGCTGCGCAGCCGGTTTTATGACGGCATGCGGCGAATGCACGGCGCCGACGATGAGTTGATCGACCGGGTATACGAAAAGCTAGAAGCTTTCGCTAATTTCGGCTTTCCGGAGAGTCACGCGCTGAGCTTCGCATCACTGGTGTTCTACTCGTCGTGGCTCAAGCTGCATTACCCGGCGGCGTTCTGCGCGGCGCTGCTGCGCGCGCAGCCGATGGGCTTCTACTCGCCGCAGTCGCTGGTGGCTGATGCCCGCAGGCACGGGGTGACGGTGCACGGTCCTTGTGTGGCTGCCAGCCTGGCGCACGCCACGTGCGAGAACGCCGGTATGGAAGTCCGGCTGGGGCTGGGCGGCGTCCGTCATATTGGAGATGACCTGGCCGAGAAAATAGTCGAAGAACGAAAAGCGCACGGCCCCTTTGCTTCTCTTTTGGACTTAACGGGCCGGGTGCAGCTTTCCGTGCCGCAGACCGAAGCGCTGGCCACCGCAGGAGCGCTGAGCTGCTTTGGGATCTCCCGACGCGAGGCGCTGTGGGCGGCCGGGTCGGCCGCCACCCAACGGCCGGATCGCTTGCCAGGGGTGGGCTCGTCGTCGCACATCCCGGCGTTACCCGGGATGAGCGAGCTGGAATTGGCCGTCGCCGATGTGTGGGCCACCGGCATTTCCCCGGACAGCTATCCGACCCAATTCCTGCGGTCGGATCTCGATGAGATGGGGGTGCTGCCCGCTGACGCCCTGCTGTCGGTGCCCGACGGCGACCGGGTACTGATCGCCGGGGCGGTCACCCATCGGCAGCGGCCGGGGACGGCACAGGGAGTGACGTTTCTCAACATCGAGGACGAGACCGGGATGGTCAATGTGCTCTGCACACCTGGGGTATGGGCGCGACACCGCAAGCTGGCGCAGACAGCGTCAGCGTTACTGATCCGGGGCCAGGTCCAAAACGCCAGTGGCGCAGTCACCGTCGTGGCCGAGCGGTTGACCAAACTCACTCTGAGGGTCGGATCGAAGTCTCGGGATTTTCGCTGACCCTTTTGCGCCGAACGTGTAATCACGGCGAAAAAAGTGCCGAAAACTCGCCACAGGTTCACGTTCGGCGCGCAAATGTAGTCTCCACACCATGACCCTGAACCTGTCTGTCGACGAAGTCCTGACCACCACCCGCTCGGTTCGTAAGCGCCTCGATTTCGACAAGCCGGTATCCCGCCAAGTGTTGATGGAATGCCTCGAATTGGCGCTGCAGGCGCCCACCGGGTCCAATAGCCAGGGCTGGCAGTGGATCTTCGTCGAGGACACCGACAAGAAAAAGGCGATCGGCGAGGTCTACCTGGCGAATGCGCGGGGCTATCTCAGCTCGGCATCAGCCGAATACGCCGAGGGCGACACCCGCGGTGAGCGAGCGGGCGCGGTCAGAGATTCCGCGACCTATCTTGCCGAGCACATGCACGAGGCGCCGGTCCTGCTGATCCCCTGCATCGAGGGCCGGGAGGAGACGTCGCCGCTGGGCGGCGTCACGTTCTGGGCGTCGCTGTTCCCGGCGGTCTGGAGTTACTGTCTTGCGTTGCGCTCCCGCGGGCTGGGCTCCTGCTGGACGACACTGCACCTGGTTCGCGATGGTGAGAAAAAGGTGGCCGAGGTGCTCGGCATTCCCTACGAGCAGTACAGCCAGGGCGGGCTGTTTCCGATTGCCTACACCAAAGGCACGGATTTCCGGCCGGCCAAGCGGTTGCCGGCCGAGAGTCTCACGCACTGGAACGCCTGGTAGTCAGATAGCCCCACCGAACCCGTGCTGACGCCACGCCTCGTAGACGGCGACCGCGGCAGCGTTGGCCAGATTGAGGGAGCGCCGTCCGGCCAGCATGGGGATGCGGACGCGATCGGTGATGTGAACGTCGGCCAGGGTCGTCGAGTCCAGCCCGGTGGGTTCGGGGCCGAACATCAACACGTCACCAGCCTGATAGCTCACGTCGGTGAACAACGACGTCGCATGCGCGGTAAAGGCGAATACCCGCTGCGGTGACAGCGCCTGCCAAGCGGCGTCCAATGACGGGTGCACGGTGACCGAGGCCAGGTCGTGGTAGTCCAGCCCCGCTCGGCGCAGCTTGGGTTCGGAAAGGTCGAAGCCGAGCGGTTCGACGAGATGCAGTTCGGTGCCGGTGGCCGCCGCGGTCCGGATTGCATTGCCCGTATTGGGCGCGATACGCGGGGAGTAAAACAGCAGCTTAAACAC
>DASZKQ010000508.1:0-4007 GCA_035552835.1 Mycobacterium sp.
GCTCGGCCTCACAGCCGGCCAAGCAATTCGGCCTTCTTTGCGGCGAACTCCTCGTCGGAGAGGATGCCGCGCTCATGCAGACCGGCCAACGACTCGATGGCCGCAACGATGGCCGCGGAATCATCCCCCGACGCGCCCGAAGCAGGCTCGGGTGCCTGCCTCTGAGGTGCGAATTGCGGTGCCGACATCTGAGGTGCGGATTGCGCTGCCGGTTGGGACTGGTACTGCGACTGGTGGTGCGGGGCGGGTGCCGCGGCAGGAGTTTCGGTCACTCGGTGCGTACCAACCTCAGGCAGGCTCCATACGTCGAAGGTGCCGAACTGGCTGGTAAAGGTCACCGATCCGTATGCGCCGCCGGGCTGCTGTTGTTGCACGCCACCGCCGCCCTGCTGCTGTTGTTGCACGCCACCCCCGCCCTGCTGCTGTTGCTGCACGCCACCGATATGATGCTCGCCTGTGTCAAAAACCTTTGTGACACCGTTGATCTGGATCGCCAGCCGCCGGGTACTCGGGAAGATCGCGTAGCGCACAGCGTTCTGTCCGCCGGCCGAGCTCGGAACGCCGAGGTTGGCCGGCCACCAGTTGGCCGAGGCGGGAAACACTGCGGGGTTGCTGGCAAGCAGTTGGACCAACTCGCCGCAGAGCGCATCGACGCGCGCCTTGAGCGCGTTGTCGAACATGTTGCCGCCGACCATCGTCATCCCGCCCTGCATCCATTGCCCAGACCCGCCAAGCTCGGGAATCGAGAACTGGGCCATGGTGCCGCCACCGACGTGGATGGCCCACAGCATGGACAGCACCGCCTCGCGGGAGAGCCCGTGGCGCCGGGCGATGTCGGCGATGGCGGTTTCGACTTCGGGGGTAACCGTTGCCTTCATAGTCGTGAATCTTTCGTCGTGGTACCGATTCGAGACTACGCATGCCAGGCGAGGATGTGTATCGGAAAGACTCGCGGTACCTCGTCGCGAACCACCCCCGGGTCTGTTCATTTTGCGGCGCGTTCGGCCCGGGGCACCGTCGCGGCGAAAGCGAGCCACTCATACGGCGAGGCGCCACACGCGCGCAGGCAAAACAAGATAGGCGCTCGTCGTCGTACGGCGTGGGGCCCGATGGCCTGACAACCTCAGCGCGACGCAGCCGCGCGACTGGGTGTACCCCGACATTCCCTACTAACCGCGCGTCGCGGTCTCCCGCCGCAGCGAGACTGACCAGATGTACGAGCGTTTAAGACCATCGTCCCAACGCAGGGGGGAGTGGAGTGTCCAACGCCCTGACGCCGAAGCAAGGCTATGTTCGGCTGGGCAGAAGGTTCGGTTTGTCTGATGACGCGATTCGTGATTCTGTGAGACGCCGAACGTGGAAGCAACAGCACCCAGGGTAGTGGATGCGGAGACAGTGGATCGCAAACTAAGGAGAAAGGATGTGTGCGGCGACTCTACGCGCTCTCGGTTGACGCATGACCGCGTGATGCGCTGCGGCATGACGCTGCTCTTCGTCACGATAACGTTCGCGCTCGCCGCCTGCTCAGGATCGACCAGCGCGTCGACCGCACCGACGGCGACCGCGACGCCGCCCACGGCAGCGACCGCGCTCCCGCCCGAGCCGCGGCGGCTGGCATCCGACCCCGTGCAACTGGCGGACGACCTCGTTGTCGACGAGCAGGCGCTGCGCGACCCGACGTCGTCGGAGGCCCTGCTAACGGGGGCGGCGCACCGCCAGCAAGCGGCCTACCGCGCCCTCGGTTGGCATCCCGAGTGGGACGCGATCACGCGCCCGCGGATCCCGCCGTGGCTGCTCGACGTTTACGACCGCAACGTCGACGCGCAACGGCAGCTCTCCGGGGCGGCCGCGAGCCAGCCGCAGGACACGCTGCCCGCGTGGCGCATCGACCCCCCGGTGCCGGCCAACGTGCTGCTCCGCTACTACCGCGAAGCGCAGGCGGCGACCGGCGTCGGCTGGAACTACCTTGCGGCGATCAACCTAATCGAAACCGGCCTGGGCCGCATCGTCGGCGTGAGCCCCGCCGGCGCGCAAGGCCCCATGCAGTTTTTGCCCTCGACGTTCGCCGACTACGGCGACGGCGGCGACATCCTCTCACCGCACGACAGCATCATGGCGGCCGGTCGCTACCTCGCCGCCAACGGCTTCGCCGACGACCACGACGGCGCCCTGTTTCGGTACAACAACTGGGACCGGTACGTCCGGGCGGTCAACGACTACGCCGCCGTGCTCGCCGCCGATCTCGCCAGGTTCGCCGGCTACTACCGGTGGGATATCTACTACCGCACGACTGCTGGTGACGTGCTCCTGCCCATCGGTTACGTGGCGACCTCACCGATCCCCGTCACCGACTATTTGGCGACCCACCCGCAGTGAAAATCGGCCAGTCCACTACCAGACGGCGACACCTTCTCTGAGTTCGTCGGGGCCGCGCTGAACGACAGGCGCAGGCGACAAGTGGTCAACGACGTGGTGAGGCGCCACGGGCGCGAACAGCTTACTATCCGCGAAACAGGCTGTGGCACACCCTGATGCAAAACGACGGGTTTTATCGGCCAAGCCTCATATTCGTTTCCGTCGTATTGGGTTTGTGTCGATTTGGGGATGGTAGGGCAGTGGGGCGGCACGGGTGATCGCGGCGCATGTACACGACCGGGCAGCCGCGTCTGGGATCAGTGTGGACCATCACCGGGAATTGGTGTTTTCGAGCGCTTCGCGCCCGGGTTCCGACGCCCAGCCAGCACGGGCTGAGGGACAGTCGGGGGCGCGCGATGAAGGCGGCTAACCTCATTGGGAAATGAAAGATGTTGGTGCGCTTGTAGGTTGGGGGAGAACGCGGTCACACCGGGTGGACGGCCGTGCAGGTACAGCGGCTTCACGACGACAGCGACAAGGCCTATGGACACGAAGTCATTCAGGCGGTCATCGCGTTCCCCAGCGCTGCCGTCGCTGAGAAGGCAGTCGCCGATCAGACGGCGCAGTGGTCGGCGTGTGCGGGCCGACGCTTCACGGTCGGTGACCGTGATCACCCGAGCCAGCACCGTACCTTCGGCCCGCTCACCAACACCGGTGGCACGTTGGCGATCGTGCACACGTTAGACGGCACGCTCCACTTGTGTTGTCAGCATTCCCTGGCGGTCCGTAACAACCTCGCGATCGACGTCGCCGCCTGCCGCATCGACGTGACCAATCAGGGAGTCGACGTTCTCAACGTGCCGAGCGCCTTGATGCCGAGGTCGAGGTCGCGCAAAGTCCTTGGGGGCACCTCAAGCCGGCGTCAGTCCCCCAGCGGGGGAGCGGCGGTGCTGGCCGCCCGGGCGAAGGATGCCCCGGATCTGACTCCCCTCACGACAGCGAGCTGATTCATCAAATGAATCACAAGCGACGCACTTTTACATGCTGATGTGAACGACGCGAAAACGGTTGAGAGACTGGGCGACCCAGCCCTACAGTCAATTATCGGCAAGTACACGCAGCGAAATATATTGGGGTCGACATAATAACAAATACGGCGCAGTCTACTGGTAACCCGCCATATTCCGCCGTATTCCTCCCCGTACGACGGGGGGAGCCTTGCTTTGACGGCCGTGCAACGAAGATGGCTATGGTGTCGCGGGCTGACCCGAGACGGGCTTTAGAGGTTTTGCGCCCGCCTAAGAATTTGTGTGAATTCGATATGCACTTCGCCACCTCAGCACGTGGCCTCAATTTCGTCCCGACATCGCCGTCGAGGGCATCACTTTGATTGTGAGTTCCCAGGCTAAATTGCACCCCCTCGACAGAAATCCGGCCGTTTATACTCGTCGGGAGTTCGTTGAATCGCTGACCATACCTGTGGTCGGGATAATGGATCTCTTTAATGCCTCGCGTACAAGGGATTTCGACAGCATCCGCGCTCGCGTATTGGGGGTGCCGATAGCCGCTCGCAACCGCACACCAGCCGAACCTGCGGAAGTGGTAAACACATCGCCGCCGAAGTCGAAGCGAGGGCGCTGGCGGCGATATCT
>DASZKQ010000509.1:0-4747 GCA_035552835.1 Mycobacterium sp.
TGGCTGCTGCCTCGTTGTCGAGAAACCAGACCGTCTGCTCGCGACCGACCGAGCCGGCGGCCGGTATCGATACCGGGTCGGCGCCGCCGACCGCTGCGGCCACCGCGTCGGCTTTCTCCGCCCCGGACACCAATAACCAGACCTCGCGAGACCGCTGAATTGCGGGCAGCGTCAGGGTAATTCGTAGCGGCGGAGGTTTCGGCGAATCTTCGACACCGACGACCAGCCGGGTGGTCTCGCGGACGGCGGGGCTGTCTGGGAACAGCGAATTGATGTGGCCTTCGGGCCCGACGCCGAGCAGATGAACGTCGAAATTCGGTGCGGGATCCCCCGGTTCGGCGTTCGTTACCAAGAGCTGCTCGTAGGACAATGCGGCTGCGGCAAGATCACTACCGAATTCGCCGTCGCGCGCAGGCATCGCGTGCACGTTGCGCGCCGGGATGTCGATGTGGTTCAGCAACGCTTCACGGGCTTGTTTGTCGTTGCGTTCGTCGTCGTCTTCGGCCACGTAACGCTCGTCGCCCCAAAACAGATGCACCTTGGCCCAGTCGATCCGCTGCCCCTGGGTGCCGAGATAACTCAACAGCCGGTTGCCATTGCCGCCACCGGTCAGCACGATCAGCGCCCGTCCGCGAGCGGCAACGGCCGCGTCGATCACGGCGATCAAACGCTCGCCGGCCGCAGCGGCCAATCCATCGCTGTCGTCGAATGTTTCGACCGTGGTGCTCATACGTACTCCACCCGGTCGATGCCTTCGAGCGCAGAGAAGTAGATCACGTCCGGGTCCAGTCGGCGTAGATCCTCGGCCAGGCATTCTCGGGCTTCTCTGCGTGGCAACGGAACAAGCGCATCCGGCCGGGCGGTGCGGCTGATTGTCGCCGTCGTCCCCTCCTGCGGTCTACTCAGCGTCACTGTCTCGCTATTGCGCACCAGTTCGACTTTGAGCTCGCCGACTGCGCGCCGCACCGGCCCGTCGATCCGGCTGGCCAGCCAGCCCGCGAGGACGTCGAGTGCGGGCTCGGTCTTGAGCCCCGACACCAGGGCCGAGGTGATCGGCTCATGCGGTGGCAGGTCGATCGCCGACGCGAGCAGTGCCCGCCAGTAGGTGATGCGGCTCCAGGCCAGGTCGGTGTCACCCGGGGTGTAACCGGGCAGCCTGCTTTTGATGCAACCCAATGGGTCAGCCCCGTTGGTTGCGTCGGTGATTCGCCGAACTGCCAGTTGGCCCAACGGATCCTGCGCGGGCACAGCCGGGGCGACATCCGGCCACCACGCCACTACCGGGATATCGGGCAACAGGAACGGGACGACGACGCTGCTGTTATGCCCGGCTAGTGGACCCGAGAGCCGCAGCACCACCACCTCGCTGGCGCCGCTGTCACCGCCGACCCGCAGTTGGGCGTCCAAACGCGCCTCGGCGCTATCGGCGTCGCCGGTCATCACCACGATCACCCGGCTGGGATGCTCGTGGCTGGCGGCGTTGGCCGCTTCGATAGATTCTTCGAGCACCGCTTCGCTGTCCGGCGCGATGACCAAAGTCAACACTCGGCCCAGCGTCACCGCGCCGGACTTCTCGCGCAGCTCGTCGAGCTTCTTGTTGATCTCGTTCGTGCTGGTGTCCGGCAGTTCGACGATCATTTGCGCCGCTCCTTCTCATCGCTACCTCTGCATCGTCGCCGGCGCGGATCATCAGGGCCGCCGCCATTCCCGGCCGGTCCGGCGGAGCATCTCGAACGACGCTGCCGGGCCCCAGGTGCCTGCCTCATATGGTTCGGGTTTGCCGTGTTCGGCCCAGTTGTCGAGCACCGGATCCAGGATCTCCCAAGCCAATTCGACTTCTTCGTTGACCGGAAACAGTGACGGCTCGCCCAGCAGTACATCAAGGATCAGCCGTTCATAGGCCTCGGGTGAGTCTTCGGCGAACGCGGAGCCGTAAGAGAAATCCATGTTGACGTCGCGTACTTCCATGGCGCTGCCCGGCACCTTGGACCCGAATCGCAACGTGATTCCTTCGTCCGGCTGTACCCGGATCACCAGTGCGTTGGCGCCGAGCTCATCGGTCATGGTGGCGTCGAACGGCAGATGCGGGGCCCGTTTAAAGACCAGGGCGATCTCGGTGACCCTGCGGCCGAGTCGTTTTCCGGTTCGCAAGTAAAACGGCACACCGGCCCAGCGACGAGTATCGACCTCCAATGTGATGGCGGCGAACGTCTCGGTGGTGGAGTCTTTGGAGAAGCCCTCCTCATCGAGCAGCCCGACCACTTTCTGTCCGCCCTGCCAGCCGGCGCTGTACTGGCCGCGGCACGTGGTCTCGTCCAGCGGCTGCGCGAGTTGAGTTGCCGAGAGCACCTTGATCTTCTCGATCTGCAATTCCGATGGCTGAAAGCTCACCGGCTCTTCCATGGCGGTCAACGCCAGTAGTTGCATCAGGTGGTTCTGGATCACGTCGCGGGCCGCGCCGATTCCGTCGTAATAGCCTGCGCGGCCGCCGAGACCGATGTCCTCGGCCATGGTGATCTGCACATGGTCGACGTAGTGCGCGTTCCAGATTGGGTCGAACAACTGATTGGCGAACCGCAGCGCCATGATGTTCTGCACCGTCTCTTTGCCGAGGTAGTGATCGATGCGGAATACCGATTCCTCGGGGAAGACGTTGTTGACCACCTTGTTGAGCTCGCGCGCGCTGTCCAAGTCGTGACCGAACGGCTTCTCGATCACCACCCGCCTCCAGCTGCCCTCCTGGGGGTGGGCCAACCCGGCCTTGTTCAGCTGCTCGCACACCGACGGAAAACTCTTCGGCGGGATCGCCAGGTAGAAAGCGTGATTGCCGCCGGTGCCGCGTTCGGCGTCGAGCTTCTCCAGGGTTTCGGCCAGCCGAGCGAACGCGTCATCGTCGTCGAAGGCGCCCTGCACGAAGCGGCATCCCTCGGCCAGCCGGTCCCAGATCGCCTGGCGGAACGGCGTGCGCGAGTGCTCTTTGACGTCCTGATAGACCAACTGACTGAAGTCTTCGTCGCTCCAGTCCCGGCGGCCGAACCCAACCAGGGCAAAGGTGGGCGGGAGCAAGCCGCGGTTGGCCAAGTCATAGATGGCGGGCACCACCTTTTTGTGGGCCAGGTCGCCGGTGACACCGAAAATCACCATGGCGCAAGGCCCCGCGATTCGAGGGAGCCGCTTATCGCGCTTGTCCCGCAGCGGGTTCTGCCACTGCCCGGCGCTGCCCCGGGTGCCGGCTGGACTCATTTGGCGGCGGAGGCAAGCTGCTTCTGGGTCTCCTCCAGCAGCTCGGTCCAAGACTCCTCGAACTTCTGCACCCCTTCGTTCTCCAGCACGAGGAACACGTCGGTCAGGTCGATCCCGACCGCCTCGAGCTTGTCGAACACCTCTTGGGCGGCCGAAGCAGTGCCGGTGACCGTGTCGCCGGTGACGACACCGTGGTCAGCGACCGCATCGATCGTCTGCTCCGGCATGGTGTTCACGGTGTGGGGAGCGACCAGCTCGGTGACGTAGAGCGTGTCTGAATAGTCGGGGTTCTTCACGCCGGTCGACGCCCACAGCGGCCGCTGCACCCGCGCCCGGTCGACCTCGAGCTGCGCGTACCGATCGCCGCCGACGAAGACTTCCTGATAGGCGGCATACGCCAGTCGGGCGTTGGCCACTCCTGCCTGTCCGCGCAGCGCCAGCGCGTCGGCAGAGCCGATCTTTTCCAAGCGCTTGTCGATCTCGGTGTCCACCCGTGAGACGAAAAACGATGCGACCGAATGGATCTTGGAGATGTCGTGCCCGGCTTGCTTGGCCGCCTCCAGTCCCTTCAGGTAGGCATCCATCACCTCGCGGTGGCGCTCAACCGAGAAGATCAGCGTGACGTTGACCGAGATCCCCTCCGCAAGTGTTGCGGTGATGGCCGGCAGGCCGGCCTTGGTAGCCGGGATCTTGATGAACACGTTCGGCCGGTCGACGATCTTCCACAGCTCGATGGCCTGCTTGATGGTCTTGTCGGTGTCGTGTGCCAGCCGCGGGTCGACCTCGATCGACACCCGGCCGTCGACCCCGTCGGACGCTTCCCACTGCGGTGCCAGCACGTCGCAGGCGTTGCGTACGTCGTCGGTAGTGACGGTGCGCACCGTGGCGTCAACATCGGCGCCGCGCTCGGCGAGCTCGGCCACTTGACCGTCGTAGGCGTCACCCTCCGCCAGTGCCTTTTGGAAGATCGACGGGTTGGTGGTGACACCGACGATGCTCCTGGTGTCGATCAGCTCTTGAAGGTTGCCGGACTGCAGACGCTGTCGGGACAGGTCGTCCAGCCACACGGATACGCCCGCGGCGCTGAGCGCGGCGAGATTGGGATTCTGAGTCATCGAATTCCCTTCTTCTAGTTATCTATTGTTCGTTCGGCGGCGTCGACGACGGCCTCCGGGGTAAACCCGAATTCGCGGAACAAGGTCTTGTAATCGGCGGATTCCCCGTAGTGCTCGATCGAAACGATCTCGCCGGTGTCGCCGACCAGCTTGTGCCAACTCTGCGCGATGCCGGCCTCTACCGCGACCCGGGCCGACACCGACGGCGGCAAAACGCTGTCGCGATATTCGTACGGCTGGGACTCGAACCATTCGACGCATGGCATCGACACCACGCGGGCAACAATGTCCTTGTCCGCCAACAACTTCTGCGCCTCGACAGCCAACTGGACCTCGGAGCCGGTGGCAATCAGAACGACGTCTGGCTCGTCACCGCCGTCATCGCCCAA
>DASZKQ010000510.1:0-3396 GCA_035552835.1 Mycobacterium sp.
GCCCGTCATCAGATAGGTGTTCAGGTCGAAGCTCACCGTGTAGGCACCCTGCCGATACAGCGAGGTCGTCACCAGCTGCCCGGACCCGGTCCGATCACGGGCCACCAAAGCCGCGCAGATCGCTGCTGCCAGCGTCATGCCTGCCGCATGGTCGCCCATGCCGCCGCGTTGGAAAGGCGGCGTGTCACCGGGCCGGGTCAGCAGATGAGCCACCCCGGCGCGCGACCAGAAAGCCGCGATGTCGTAGGCCGCCCGGTCGGCGTCCGGCCCGGTTTCGCCGTAGCCGGTAATCAGTCCGTAAACCAGGCGAGGGTTATCGGGAGCGATCGACTCGAAGTCCAAGTCGAGACGCCGCAACGCGCCGGGGCGGATGTTGGTCACGAACACGTCGGCGGCGCTGATCAATTCGAGAGCGGCAGCGCGGCCGTCGTCGGTGGTCAGATCGAGGACGACGCTGCGCTTGGAGCGGTTGTCCATCTCGAACGGCGGGCTCACGTCGACGTCGAGTCCCATCATCCGGCCGAACAGGCGCGCGGGGTCGCCGGTCGGCGGCTCGATTTTGACGACGTCTGCACCCCAGTCGGCGAGGATTCCACCGGCCGCCGGGCCGGCCACCCAGACCCCGAGCTCCACGACTTTGATGCCTTCCATTGGTCCGGCCACGCTCGGCATCCTCCCACCGACGCCGTGCCGCGCAATGCCAGACGAGTCCCGGGCGTATCGACGAGGCCGACACCGCGGCGTGGCATGCTAGCCGCGGTGAGGAATTGACTAGATGAACGGCCCAGATGATCGGGGGTTGGGCGCAGCCGCGCATGGTCCGGGGTGGGGTGTGCTCGGCGTCGGATCGCTCGTGGCGGGGTATCGCGTTGAGCGGCTGCTTGGCGTCGGCGGGATGGGCGCGGTTTATCTGGTGGCTAACCCCGAGTTGCCTCGGCGGGACGCGTTGAAAGTTTTAAGTGCCGAGTTGTCGCACAACGACGAGTTTCGGGCTCGGTTCGTGCGAGAGGCCGACGTGGCCTCGATGCTGGATCACCCCAACATCGTGTCAATTTATCGTCGCGGCCAGACCGACGACGGACTGCTGTGGATTGCGATGCAGTTCGTCGATGGCACCGACGCCGATGGGGCGCTGAAGGCAGGGACGATGACGCCGGCGCGCGCAATTCATATTGTCGCTGAGGTCGCCAAGGCACTGGATCACGCGCACGCACATCACGTGGTGCACCGTGATGTCAAGCCTGCCAATTTTTTGTTGTCCGGGCCTCTCGGTGAGGAGCGGGTGTTATTGGGCGATTTCGGGATCGCCCGCGCGCTTGATGATGCCGGTTTGACGGCGACCGGGTCGTTGGTGGCCACGATTGCCTACGCCGCCCCCGAGGTGCTGGCCGGTGCCAGTTTCGATGGGCGTGCGGACCTGTACTCGTTGGGTTGCACGCTGTTTCGCTTGTTGACGGGTAAGACTCCGTATTCCACCGCCAACGGGCCCGCGGCGGTGATGATGGCCCACCTGCAGGCGCCGCCGCCGCGGGTCACCGATCAGGCGGCGGGGCTTCCGCCGGCGCTGGATGCGGTTATCGCCAAGGCGATGGCCAAAGATCCCGCGCAGCGGTTCTCTTCGGCGCGCGAGATGGCTGATGCTGCTGGTTCGTTAGTGCACGACCGGACCGCGCCAACGACCATGCCGTGGCAGCCGATTCCGGCTGCTGCGGTCAGTTCCTATCCTGATGCGCACAGCAGTGGCTCGCAGTGGTGGCAGTACGCTCGCGGACCGCACACGCAGCCCGGCCTTGCAGCCGCACCGACGCAGTGGGGTGCACCGGGTTTTGGTCCCCCTTCAAACCCGGTCAAGCCGCGGGGTCGCCGGCGGAGGCTGATCCTGGCAGCTCTGATCGCCGTGGTGCTACTGGCCGGTGCTGCGGTCAGCACGATCGCCCTCGGTCGCCGTTCCGATGGGCACGCCAAACCTGTTGCCCCGTCGGCTGTTCCGACCACGTCCACTCTTCCGCCAGCCCCGGTCGCACCGCTGCCGCCCAAGGTGCTCGACGGCCTGCTGCTCACCACCGACCAGGTCGCACAGATAATGGGCGCCTCCCAGCTGGCTGTCTACACTGCGGTCGACACCTTGATTGACGAAACCGCGGTGATCGCACAGAAAAACTGCATCGGGGCCTACGCGCCGGCGCAGGCTGGGGTATACGCCAATACCGGATGGACTGCCGCGCGTGCACAGGCGGTCCACGAACCCGGCGACGTTCCTATAGCTTTCGAAATTCTCCAAGCCGTAGTCGAATTCCCCACTGCCGCCGCCGCGCAGAAACTGTTCGCCGACCAGACGACCCAGTGGTCTGCTTGCTCGGGCACCGACTTCACGCTGACGTATCCGAACGGTGCCCCGCAAGCGTGGAAGTTCGGCCCGCTGACTCAGACCGCCACGGTCATATCGATGCCGCAGCTTTGGAACGGCCCGACCTCCAGGCCACAGACGGGCGGATGTCAGCACGCATTGGAGGTCCTCAATAACGTGGTCGCAGACGTCTGGGCGTGTCGTCTAGGCATCAACAAGCAGGCCGTCGACCTCGCCACCGCCATCATCGCGAAGATCCCGCATTAGACAGCACGAGGGCCAGCCGCCAGGATCAGGTACCTTCAAAGGTGGTGAAAGAACATGAGTCTGGTCGCCGGGCGCGGGCCGCTCAGCAGTGAGCCCGCGGGGTGGTTTTCGCCCCGATTGCCTTCCGACGTCGTCTATGTCGAGCCTCATCCCCGACGTGTTCAGGCGTTCCGCGGGCGGCGGATGGTGATCGACACCGAGCGCGCACTGTTGGTGCACCGGCGAAATCATCCGCTCAGCTATGCATTTCGCGCCGACGACGTGCGCGGTCTGCCCAGTGAGCCGGTTTCAGAGGCGCCCGGATTCGTCAACGTGCCGTGGGACGCAGTGGACACCTGGATCGAGGAGGGACGCGAGCTCGTGCACTATCCGCCCAACCCGTACCACCGGCTCGACTGCCGGCCCACCAAGCGGCGGCTGCGCGTCGAGGTCACCGGGACGACGCTGGTGGACACCGACGACACCGTGATCGTGTTCGAGACGGCGCTGGAACCTCGCCTTTACGTCGACCCGTCGCACGTGCGCACCGACCTGCTGCGGCAAACGGACACCTCGACGTATTGCAACTACAAGGGCGTGGCGACCTATTGGTCGGCCCTGATCGGCGACGCGAAAGTCGAGGACGTGGCGTGGAGCTATCCGGACCCGCCACCAGAAAGCTTGCCCATCAAGGGATTTCTCAGCTTCGACGCCACCCGCGTTGAGGTTCTTGCCGAACTGCCCGCGGCACCTCAGGACGTCGGCGGCGAATAGTTCGGGCGCCCGAGCCCCAGCTCGTGCTG
>DASZKQ010000511.1:0-2220 GCA_035552835.1 Mycobacterium sp.
CCGCGCGACGATGCGACGCCCGATGCGGATCGCGTCGAGTTCGTCAACCGCGAAGTAGTCACCCAAACCCGAGACGCGGGAGTGCATTTCGGCCCCGCCCAGCGACTCGTCATCGGATTCCTCGCCGGTGGCCATCTTGACCAGCGGTGGGCCGGCCAGAAAGACCTTGGAACGTTCTTTGATCATCACGACGTGATCGGACATCCCGGGCACGTACGCGCCGCCCGCGGTGGAGTTGCCGAAGACCAGCGCAATCGTCGGGATGCCGGCTGCCGACAGCCTGGTCAGGTCGCGGAACATTTGGCCGCCGGGGATAAAGATTTCCTTCTGGGTGGGAAGGTCGGCCCCGCCGGATTCCACCAGCGAAACGACGGGCAGTCGGTTTTCGAAGGCAATCTGGTTGGCCCGCAGAATTTTTCGCAATGTCCAGGGGTTGCTGGTGCCACCTTTGACCGTCGGGTCATTGGCGACGATCATGCATTCCACGCCGCACACCGCGCCGATGCCCGTGACGAGGCTGGCGCCGACCGCGAACGCGCTGCCCCACGCCGCGAGCGGACTCAGCTCCAGGAACGGGGAGTCGGGGTCGACGAGCAGCTCGATGCGTTCCCGGGCGGTCAGCTTGCCGCGGGCGTGGTGGCGCTCGACGTATTTGGGGCCGCCACCGCCGAGCGCTTTGGCGAGCTCGGCTTCGATTTCAATGAGTCGTGTGCTTGCTGCTGCCGCGGCGTCGGAATAGGCGTCACCCTTAGGGTCAAGTGTCGACTGAAGCGTGGTCATCTGGCGCCGCTCCTCTTCATCGCTGCGCTCTGCATCGTCGCCGGCGCGGTCATGATTGATACCCGAGCGTCTTGGCGGCCAGTGAGGTCAGGATTTCAGTTGTGCCGCCGCCGATGCCGATGATTCGCATATCGCGGTATTGGCGTTCGACTTCGGACTCGGTCATGTATCCCATGCCGCCGAACAGTTGAACGGCTTGGTTGGCCACCCATTCGCCGGCCTTGACGGCGGTGTTCTTGGCGAAACACACCTGCGCGATTAGGTTGGTCTCGCCGGCCAGTTGGCGCTCCACCACGTTGTGCGAGTAGACGCGCGCGACATCGATGCGACAGGCCATCTCGGCCAGCGTGTTCTGCACGGCTTGCCGAGATATCAGCGGCCGGCCAAACGTCTCGCGGTCGCGGCACCATTGTGCGGTGATGTCCAGGCATCGCTGGGCACTCGAATAGGCCTGCGCGGCAAGGGCGATGCGCTCGGCGACGAATGCCTGCGCGATCTGGGCGAAGCCGCTGTTCTCCGCACCGACCAGGTTGGCTTCCGGCACCGCGGCGTCAACGTAGGACAGCTCTGCGGTGTCCGACGAGCGCCAACCCATCTTGTCCAGCTTGCGGCTGACCTCGAATCCTGGCGTGCCTTTCTCGACTGCCAGTAACGAAACTCCCGCAGCGCCAGGGCCACCGGTGCGTACCGCGGTGACGACGTAGTCGGCGCGCACCCCGGAGGTGATGTAGGTCTTGGCGCCGTTGACGACGTAGTGATCACCGTCCCGTGCCGCCGTGGTCCGCAAGTGGCCGACATCGGAGCCGCCACCGGGTTCGGTGATGGCCAACGCGCCGATCAGCTCGCCGGCCAATGTCGGGCGGACGAACTTCTCGACCAGCCGCGCATCGCCGGACGCGATCATGTGCGGCACCGCGATGCCGCAGGTGAACAGCGACGCGAACACGCCGCCGGGGACACCGGCCTCGTGCAGCTCTTCGCAGACGATCACAGCGTCGGCGCCATCTCCGCCACCGCCACCGACAGCCTCGGGGAAGTTCGCCCCCAGCAGCCCGGCCGCGCCCGCGCGCCGGTGCAGCTCGCGCGGCAACTCACCGATGCGCTCCCACTCGTCGATGTGGGGCAAGATCTCTCGCTCAGCGAAGGAGCGCACCGTCTTACGAAGCTGGTTGCGCTCGGGTGTGGCCCAGATGTTCAAGACAGCAGCCTTTCCGGAATGTCGACGTGGCGGCTGCGCAGCCATTCGCCCAGCCCCTTGGCCTGCGGGTCGAAACGGGCCTGGTAGGCGACGCCCTTGCCGAGGATCTCCTCAATGACGAAATTCACCGCGCGCAGGTTGGACAGCAGGTGACGGGTGACCGGCAGCTCGGCCGTCTCGGGCAGCAACTCCTTGAGCAGCTCGACGGTCAGCGTGTTGACCAGCCAGCGCCACTGCTCGTC
>DASZKQ010000512.1:0-3676 GCA_035552835.1 Mycobacterium sp.
GCAGACGCCGCTACGCGCTGACCTTAACCAACTCGCTGCGCGCACGTCGCTCGACCAACAGCGGCACGTAATCCCTCAGCGGTCGTCCATCGAACCGAGCATGGATGCCCCGAACGACCGTGGCGACGGTATCCGGCGGCATGGCTGGATACTTACGCATCAATCGCTCGGTCAGCTGATTGATGATCGTCTGTTCGCTCAACTCGATCACCACCACAGGTTTCCATCCCGTTCACCTTCCGTAAACGCGGAGCAGGCCGTGCGGCTCGGGAGCGGCGTGGGCCGCGGCCGTCGATAGACGGGGCGGGATGCGCTGCTGGATGAACGCCGGGACCAACTGTGACGTCAAAGACGTCTCCGCAGTCTCCGCGCTTTCGAATCCTGCCGGGGGCACCAAGCGCGGCGCACCAGACTTCTCTCCGCAGTTCAAAGGCTATTTTTTTCAAGATCACGTAATGGTCGCCGTTCAACGATGCCGTGGTGGTGCCGAGTGTGCAAAGGGTTCGTGAGATTGAACTATTGTGGGATACTCATGCGGGTTGGTTCGCTGGTTTTGATGGGTGGAAACCAGGACGCTCCCCGCAGAGGGCGGTAGTCGGCGACGGCGAAGGCGGTTGCAGCTGCTGCGATCAGCGCGCCGAAGACGCCGGGCTGACGGGTGGCGTGTTCGGGAAAGTCAAAGGGAATCAGCCAGGCGAGCAGCAACATTGAGGTGGTGTTGAGTAGGTCGGTTGCGGCGATAAGCGATAGATCAGGGCGGCCCACGCCGTATTGCCCGCCGGTGATCGCGGTGGCGATGCCGAACACGCCAGCGACCAGGAACAGCACGGCGGCCACTGAGTTGAACTCCCAACCGGTGCGGTTGACGCCCTGAACGCCTGCCCAGGGTAGAAAGAGCGCCAATATCAATGCGGCGCCGCCGACGCCGGCGATCAGCCGTCGGTATACGGGGGTTTTCGCTGCCATGTCCGTCCTCCCGGTGATTGCGGCGGGTGGCCCGCCTACGTTGCTATAACAGCTGTTATTCCTTGTCACCAACATAACGATTGTTATGGCATCATGTCAATGATGACTTCGGCCGACACCTCGCTGAGCACCCGGGACCGCCTGGTGGCCGCCGCTTTGGCCGTGCTCGAGAGAGACGGACCGGCGGCGATTCAAGCGCGAACACTGGCGGGCGAGATCGGCGCGTCCACGATGGCGGTGTACACGCACTTCGGGGGCATGCCCAAGCTGATCGAAGCGGTGATGCGTGAAGGGCTTGCGCGCTTCGCCGAGCACACTCGCGGCGTGTCTCACACCGACGACCCGATGGCTGATCTCATCGCTGGCGGACTGGCCTACGGCGAGTTCGCGATTCAAAACCCGCAGCTGTACCGGTTGTTGTTCGGTCTCACCGACCTTGGTCGAGCCCTCAAGCTCCCACAGGATGCGGCTACCCCGTGGGATCTCACCGAAGGAGTCGACGCACTCTCGGTGCTGGTCAGTGCCGTCGAGCGAGTCGTCAAAGCCGGGCGGATCCGACCGCAGGACCCGACCCCTGCGGCCACCCAAATCTTAAGTGCCACCCACGGATTCGTGCTGCTGGCGATGAGCGGATTCATCGACTCCCATGGACTGCAAGACGTGATGGCCCCGTTGGCGATCAACTTGATGGTGGGTCTCGGCGACACGCGCCGGCGCGCCGAACGCTCCCTGGCCGCCGCGATTAAAGCGCGGACTCTCCTTTCTGCTATGCGGTGAGCTCGGCGGGGTGCGTGCCCGCCGCCGAGACCATACGTGCCATCGGAGTTGTTAATCGTCGGCTACATCGGAGCAGTGATTCCTATGCCGCAAGCTAACTCAATGGATATTCACGAAGCCGGATTGTCGCTGGACCTGCCCGATTTGATATTCGAGACGCGTGTCGGCGCAGGAATGAACCAGGCCCAGCTGGCTGACGCACTTGGTACCAGCCAGGAAGCGGTTGCCGCATGCGAGAGCGGGAGCGACGTGCCGCGCGTCGATGTGCTGGAACGCCCGGCGCAGGTGTGCGGCAAGCAGCTGCATATCGGGATCGACGTCGACTGACCGACCGGCCGCCAACTATGCAGCAGCTTCGGGGCTTTCGGGTTCGATTGGGTTGCGTGCGGGTCGGCGGGCCAGGTGGCCCGTCTCGAACACGCCGTGGAACAGAACTGTGCCACCCGTGGCCTCATATTGGCGCTGCCAGTCGGTAATGGCTTGGTGCGCAGCGTGATCCATATAGCTGACTGAAATGGTGACCGACACCGTGTGACCGGCCGGGATCGATGCCAATACGCGCGTCAGCCGCGGCAGGGCGAGGAATGTGCACGCGGCGCCCTCGATGCCCACATGCCATTGGCCACGGACGGGCTTTGCTTCGACCTTGGCCCGGGTCACCCGCCATCCGGTCAACGTGATGGCCAAAGCAAGCCCGATCAGCACGCCGTGCAGCAGATTGAGGAAGACGACGCTGACGGCGGTCACCACGTAAACGGCGAGATTCCCATGCTTCATTGCGGTTTCGATGTGCGCGGGCTTGAGCAGCTGAATTCCGATGATGATGAGCAGGCCGGCAAGGGCGGCGGTCGGGATCTCTTCGACCAACTCGGCGAATGGAACCGTGAACAGCAGGATCCAGACACCGTGCAGTATCGCAGAGGCGCGGGATTTCGCCCCTGCGGTGACATTGGTTGCGCTGCGCACAATTACACCGGTGATGGGCAGCCCGCCGATGGTCCCCGACACAACGTTTGCGACACCCTGTCCGATCAACTCGCGGTCGAAGTCCGTGCGCGGCCCGTGATGCATCCTGTCGACGGATACCGCCGACAGCAGGCTCTCCACACTGGCGATGAGCGCGACGGTGATGACGCCGATCCCGATCGCTCCCCAGTTGCCGTGGGGAAGGCCCGGCAGCTGCAGCCCATCCAGTGGCGACGAGTCAAGTTCGATCCGCCGCACATGGAACGGGAAGACGACCGACATAACCGTCACAGCCACAATGGCCACCAGCGGCCCTGGCACCCGGCGCATTGTGGCGGGAACCCACCGCCAGGCGATCAGGATGACGATCACCATCATCCCCAAGAGGACTCCGGGCCGGTGCGCGCCGATGATCTGCCCCGGCAGGCCAACAAGGTTGTGCCAGGCCGTGCTTTTGGACTTCCCGCCCAGCAATACGTGCGCCTGTTGCAGTGCGATCGTGATCCCGATGCCGGCGAGCATGGCGTGGACGACGACAGGTGAGATCGCCAGTGCGGCGCGCGCAACACGGCTGAGCCCCAACAGAACTTGCAGTACGCCCGCGGCGGCGGTGATCAAACACGTTACCGCCCAACCGAAATCGGAGACAAGGCCGGCGACCACGACCGTCAGCCCAGCCGCGGGGCCGCTGACCTGCAGCGGTGATCCGCCCATGCACCCGACGATGACCCCGCCGACGATCGCGGCGATCAGACCGGCGAGCACCGGTGCATTCGAAGCGATCGCGATCCCCAGCGACAACGGGAGTGCGACCAGGAAAACCACGATCGACGACGGCAAATCGTGCCGCAGCATCGATCGCAACCGGTCGGAGGACAGCGCCCGGATGTGTTGCATCGGTAGCTCCCTCGTTAGGACCTAGCGGGGGACGTTCCGATATCCCGCCCTTGCGTTCAGTAACGTCGGC
>DASZKQ010000513.1:0-12221 GCA_035552835.1 Mycobacterium sp.
CCTTTCGTCAGAAGCCCGGGTAGCTGCCGGCCGCAGCCGAATCGGCGGCCACATAGGTGCCGGCCGCATCACCGAGGTTGGCCTGGGCGATATCCAACAAGCTATTGATCTTGGCTGCCGCCGCCACAAACCGGGCATGTGCTGCCTGAAACGCCGCCGCGGACTCCCCGGCGTGAAACGCCTGCGCCGACATCGCTTCCTGCTCGGCCTGACCAATCGTCGAGCGCATCAACCCCGCCTTGGCGCCAAACGCCGACTGCGAAGCCACCAACTGCGGAATATGAGCATCCAACATACTCATGGCAAAATCCTTTCTCTCATCGACTACCGTTGTTACACACGCACACTCAGCTGTGGTCCCCCTCCCCCTCCGGCGTGTCCGGACTCCAGGTGCCCGGCACCATCGGCATACTCGGTCCCCCACCAAATCCATTGCCGCTCAGCATTGCCAAACCCGCTGCGTCGGCGGCAGTGTCCTTGTGCACTGTCCCGACAAACCCCAGCGACCCCGCGCTCTGACCCGACGCCAGCACCGGGGCCTCTTCGGGCTCTGTGCCGGGGCCGAGATCGCTGTCGATATCCGCGAACTCGTCGGCGTAGTCTCGCATCTCGGCCCGTCGACGCCGCCGTGCCCGCGCCTTCTGTCGACTCACGGCACCGACCGCGGCCGCGGCGGGAACGTAGCGACCCGGCGCCTTGGCGCCCTTGCGATCGACCAAGGTCGGTCCGGGGCCGTCGTCAGGACCGAAACCGCCCACCACATACATGAAGGTCCCGGCGGCGGGTGTGGCCGCTGGAGCGCCGGCGGGCGCGGTGCCTGCCGCAGGTGCCGACCCTGCGGTCGTCGCAGGCACAGTGCCGGTCGAAGCCAAGCTGGCGGCGGGCATCCCGGAGGCGGTTCCCACGGGAATTCCAGCCGCTCCGACTGCCGCGGGTACCGGCGTCGGCGCAGCCAAAGACGCCTCGGCGTTGAGGGCCAGACCCAGAATGATCGGGATGAGGGCCGGGGAACTCAGAACCAACGACCAAGTCGTCCAACCGACCGGCTCGAAGAACGCCTGATAGCCGATGAAGAACAGCAGGGGAAACCACGCGCTCGGATTGGCCATGATTGCGTTGAGCGTCTGGGCCGGGTTCTGGATGAGCTGGACCAGCTGGTTGAACATGTCGGTCAGGAAGTTGCCCGATGAAGGCGGGTCGGTGGCGGCCGCCGTTACGTTGTTGGCTTTCACCACTGGCGGCGCCGTTGTGGTTCGGGGGGCCGATGCCAACGCCGACCCGGAAACCGCCTGATACGTGGCCATCGTGGTGGCCGCCTGAATCCACATCCGCACGTAGTCGGCTTCGTTGAGCGCGATCGGAATCGTGTTGATGCCAAAGAAGTTCGTCGCGATCAGCACGCCGTGGATGGCGTGATTGGTGGCCAACTCCGGAAGCGTCGGCATCGCGGCCAACGCGGCGGTGTACGCGGCCGCTGCGATCTCATGCTGAGCAGCCACCCCGGCGCTATTCGCGGTGGCCTCCGTCAACCATGCGAGATAAGGAGCGTGTGCGCTTACATACTCTTCAGCGCTTGGACCCTCCCACGCGCCGCCCTGCACCGCGCCCAACAGTGTGGTGAGTTCGCCCGCCGCCGAGGCATATTCAGTACTCAGCGAGGTCCACGACCCAGCGGCCGCCAGCAGCGACCCGGGACCAGGACCGCCGCTGAGCAGTGCTGAATGCACCTCAGGCGGCGAAGCCATCCACACCGGCGCGGTCATCGTCAGCTGCCGGCACCTAAATACGACGAAGCAGCGGCCGCATCACCGGCGGCGTAACTCGCGCCGGACTCACCAACACCGACCCCGGCACGGCCGAGCTCTTCCACACCTTCGGCTGCCACCGCGGTGTGCTCGGTGCCCTGGGCACTGAACCCCGCCGCGGTTTGCAGCGACACCGGATCGGCCGCCGACGGGACCACGGCCGTGATCAACGGGGCCGCGTCCGCATGCGCGGCGGCCAGCCGGGCGGTGATAGCTTCCACAGCGGCGCTGGCGGAAGCTAAACCCTCTGGGACGACTCGCAGCGTCATGGCTGATACTCCTTTCGATTAACTTCACCGACCATCGACAGCCACACCTTCGTCGACGAGCGGATTGACCAACTGCACATACGTCGGGGTGTCACTGTCGCCCAGCAGAATTGCCCGACCGGCGGGCAGCCGATCGAATCGCTGACCGCGGATCTTTCCGCCGTCCGCCGGATTGCCAGACAACATCAACGTGGTGGCTTGCAGGTCGTTGAACCGGCGCAGCAGCGGGCTGGTCATCAGCGCGTGCGCGGCGCCGGTTGCGCGTGCGGTGACGATCACCCGCAGTCCCAGGTCGCTGGCCTGCGCCAGCAGGCCGATCAACGGCGTCCACGGCCGCTGCCCGACGAACGGACCGGTCATCGCCGGAGCATCCGGTATCTGATCGACGTCGTCGATGATCAGGTAATGGGTGTGGCCCTCGTATGACCAGCCGGTGAGCTGGGCCGTCGAGAGGCCTGCCGGGGGTTGCCGCTTTTCGAAGATCGCCGACAAGCCCAGTATCGCTGGGGTCACCCGGTCGACGTTCGGGGTGTATTCGTTGTCTGGGAACAACGGCTCGTCGACGAGATGCAACCGGCGATCCAACACGGTGAACGCGACGCGGTCCGGGGTGGAGTTGTCGCGGATGGTGCGAATGATGTGGCGCAACAGCGTGGTCTTACCGGATTTGGTGTCGCCCAGCACCATCAGCAGCGGATTGTCGGCGAAGTCGACTTCGACTGCGGCCAAGTCTTCTTCGCGCTGACCGATGATGATCCGGTCGGCGCCCCGATACAGCGCGCCGACGGTAGTCGGTGCCAGGTTGGTCGGCAGCAACCGCACCGGTGGCGCCGTGACACCGGGATGGCGAGCGTTGATTGCGGCAACCTGGTCGAGCTCGGGTGCCGCGAACAGGAAGTGCTCGGCGCCCATGGTCAGTCCGCGACCCGGCTGGTCGGCGGGCACCGCCTCGGCCGGACGGTGCAGTGCGCCGACCACCCGGACGTTGCTGTCGCGCGCGTCATGCAGCTTCAGCTCCAGCCGCAGCCCGAGGCCGTCTCGCATCGCCAGCGGCACCTCCAGCCAGCTGGGGGTAGTAACGACCACGTGGATGCCGTAAGCCAGTCCGATGTTCACCAGCTCGGTCACCTTGCTCAACAGCGGGTTTCGGGTGTTGAACTGGTCGGTGTTGTCGCGGCTGAAGGCATACAGATTGTCGATGACCAGGAACACCTGGCCCATTCCGTCATCCGGACCTTGCTTATCGCGGAACACCTCCCGCTGCTGACGCGACCGCAGCAGCTGCTCGAGCTCGCCGAAGGTGCGGCGAATACGCTCCGGTTCCAGCGCCGAGGCCACGCTGCCGACATGGGCCAGGTCCTCCAGCGCCCGCAGTTGCCCGCCGCCGTAGTCCAGGCAGTAGAAACTCACCTCGCTGGGCGAATGCAGGCTTGCCGCCGACAAGATAAACGTCTGCAGGGCACTCGATTTCCCTGACTTTGCCCCACCATGGATCACCAAGTTGCCGGACGATGACCGCGCGTCGAACACCAGCGGGTCGCGGCGCATCTCAAATGGCTTGTCGATTTCGCCCAGCGGCCAACGCCACTCGCCCCGCGGCAGCGCTGCGCGAGCTAGCACCGTGCTCAGCGGGATCGGCTCGTCGAGCGGCGGCAGCCACAGCTCCGGGGCCCGTGGGCCATAACGCGCAAGCTGGTCACCGACGGTGGCGATCAACTTTCGTGGCGGGCCGACTGGTTCCTCATGCCCATTCGTCGTGATCACCGTGCTCTGATCGGGCTCCACCCTGCCGGCGGTGAACAACTTCGGTTCGGGAACAGAATGCACCACAAGCGTTTTCGCGGCCTGCGGCGGATCATAAATGCCGTCGACGTAAGTGCTGCGGAATTTGATCGGCGCCGCACCCGGAGCGGGCACCAAAAAGCCGATGCCTTTGTGCTCCTTGCCGGACTCAATGTGGTAGGCGTCCTCCACGCCGATGATTTGGCGCGACACGGCGGGGCTGGCCACCTTCAGGCCGATCCGGTAGGAGGTGTTCTTGTCGATGTCCTTGATCTTTCCGACATCCAACGTCTGTGACGCGAACAGGATGTGGATGCGGAACGAGCGGCCTTTGCGGGCCACGTAGTCGAACAGCTCGGCGTATTCAGGGTGATCGGCGAGCATCAGGGTGAACTCGTCGGCGACCACAAACAGGGTCGGAATCGGCGCCAGATCATGTCCGGCGGCAATCGCGTTTTCGTATTCGGTCACCGAGTTGAATGCGCTGCCCTGCACGTGGCGTCCGGCTTCACGCAGCATCATTTCCCGACGCGCGACCTCACCGCGCAGCGTGTCGGCGAACCTGTCGGCCAACGACTTCTTCTCGGCCATGTTCGAGATCACCGCGACGACCTGCGGGAAGTTGCGGAAGATATCGGCACCGGCCTCACCCTTGAAGTCGGCGTAGATGACAATCAGACGGTCAGCGGAGTGAGTCGTCAACAGCGACAACAGGATCGACATCAGGGTTTGCGACTTGCCCGCGCCGGTCATGCCGATCATCAAGCCGTGCGGACCCATCCCGCCCTCGGCTTCGTCTTTGAGATCGAAGATCAGCGGTTCGCCGGTCGCGGTGACACCGATCGGGACCCGCAGCTCGTCGTCGCGGTTTCGCGGCGCCCACATCGTCGGCACATCCAGCCGCGACGCGTCCGGAATCCCCAGCAGCGTAGTGAAAGTGGCGCCCCGGGTGGCGGTCGATTGCAGTCCGCTGTGCGTCGGGTTCGAGTCCCATCGGGACAGTCGGCGCGCCAGGTGGCCAGCGTCTTGTGCGCCCAGCTGGTCGACGTTGTCGATGTAGCGCTGCCAGCCACCGGTCTGCCAACGGTCGATGCCGCCGTCCGCGATCCGCAGGATCGGCCGTTCCGGATCCGAATATTGCTCGCGATGCGGTGCCCGGTCCGATCGGTGCACGACGGTGACGCCGGCCCGGCCGGCCGCCAGGGGCGAGGCGGCCAGGTCGTAGTCCGGATCGTCGACGACGATCAGTAAGTGCCGCGACGTATCAGCCGAACCGGCGGTGAATGCCGGGCGGTCAGCCAGCGACGGGCCGAGCAGCGCGGCCAGCTCGTCGGGCTTGGTGGACAGGTAGCGGGCCGGGCCGACGCCGTCGAGTTCGCCGGGCACATCGACGTGCGGCAGCCACTTCAGCCATGCCCATTCCGGCGTCTCGAGATTCGAAGTGGATACGGCGACACCGAGCACTGTCGGGTCGTGCCAGATCACCGCCTGAGCGATCCAGGCCCGCAGCGCTGCGTGCACGTCGTCGGCATCCCCGAGCACGGTAATCCGCGACACCTTGGTCAGGTCGATACCGGTCGGAACGTCACGGACGGTGCGCTGGGTGTCCAGCAAGCTGCGTAATGCGCTGTGCGACACCGGCTCCAGGTCGATCTCGTCGGCGGTGTCGTTCACCCGCAATGCGGTGTCCAGTGCTGCCGACTGCAAGCCGGCGCGCACCACCAGAAAGTCGGCATCCTGTGGATCGCGTTCCCATTGCCGCCGCGAGCCGGGTATCGCGGCCAAATCCGCGGGTTCGGGGTGCGACCATTCGGCCGCGGCGCGTTGGTCGGCGGCCTGGGCCCGGATGTTGTCCCGAACCACCGACAGGTAGCGCAAGTAGTCGGCCCGCTCGGCGTCGACTTCCTCAGTGCGGTTTTTGTTGTCGGTGCCGCGGTACAACGCGGTCGCGGCCAGCAGCAGCACGAACGGGAAAAATAGCGTCTGCGGGGAGATCAGCCGGATCCCGGTCGCGACCATCGCGACGATCATGCCGACGATCAGCAGCACGATCACAACCGGCAGGGCCCGTCGCAACATCGACGGCGGAATCACCCGGGGCAGTTCCGGAGGCGCTTCGATACTGATAGTGCCTTTCCGGGAGGCCGGTGGTGGCAACCGTCGGCGGGCCTCAAAGATCAGTCGGCTCATCGGTTTTCCCCCTGTGCTGCGCTACGGCCCGGTCGGGTATCTGGCGCCAGGCCGTCGTGGGCAAGCAGCGCGTCGGCACGTGACAGCGTCGGGCCGGGTGCGAACAACGACAGCATCGACCAGGGAATCGGGGTCGGCGCCGGGTTCAGGCCAAGGGCCTCAGCCGCTTTGGCGGGCACATTCGCGCCACCCTCGTTATCAACGCCGAAACGTACCCCAGTATCGGAGATCCAGAACAGCGACCCGGCAGCGGGCGAAGCCGCGTTTTGCCCGACGGTTGCGGTGAAGTACCCGGTCCCGGGCGCCAGCGCAACCCGGCTCGCGGTGCCACCGGTTCCGGCGCCGACCAGATCTTCGGTGTGCATGGCCTCCGGCACTGGAAGTGCCGAACCGGTAAGCAACGTCGTTGAATTCGTGGTCGCGCCGGCCGGCTTGCTCCAGTGCACACAGGCAACCGGGTCACGGGCGGCATCCACCAGGCTGATCCGCTGATCGGGATAACGGCTGGTATCCAGCATCCGGGATACCGGCAGTTTGGCGACCTGATCGGCGCCGAGCCGCGGTGGCTGATCCAGACCGTAGGAATTGGAGTTGCGCAGTATCGCGGCGAGCACCGGCGAGATCGGTTGCAGGCCATCGGGCAACACCGCGTAGTAGAGCATGCCACTGGGGGAGCCTGACGTGGCGTCTAAAGCATGGGCTTCGACCACCGCGCCGACCGGCGCGGATACCGGCAGGCCGAACCGCGGTGGGCTTCCGGCCTCCGGGATGGCCGGCGCGGACAGCGGTGGCGCTTCGGGGATTGCGTTGAACAGCCCGACGGCAATCGGCCGCGGCGCAGGTATGTCGCTACCCAGGCCCAGCGCGCCGGTGACGGCGTGGTCGTTCAAGTCGATCCGGCTGCGCCGGCCGTCCCACAGCAGCCAGGTGCTGCTGGGGTTGCGTACCACCACCGCGTGCCCCGCGCTCAGCGCCGCGGCCCGCGCGCCAGTGCTGTCCGGGGCTCCAGCAATCACCGTGACTCCGGTCGCCGGACCCGAAACGGCATCGCACACCGTCCAGTTGGCGTCTTTGGCGGTGTTTTGCACCATCCGCTCGGGCGCACCCGGGATCCCGATCAGGTTGCCGCGCGGGAACTTGTCCAGCTCAGTGGTTTTCACCGTGGTGGGATTCACCGGCCGACCGACGATCAGCCGAGCCGAAGTCAGGTTCAGCACCGGGTGCAGTTGATCGCCGACCCGCACATACAACGCTGCGGTGGACCGGTCGGCCAGTACCGGGTTGTTGGCCGCCGACCCATTCGGGCGAATCAGCGAGAACACGAAGCAGCCCACCAGCGCGGTGATCACCAGCAGCACGCCCATCAGCACCGCGCGGGCCTGGGTACGCAACGGATCGACCAGCATCCGGGTGTCGTGCAGGGCGACACCAGATGCGATGCGGCGCATCACAAACCGCCAGCCGGTCACCTGGTGGCGCGTGACGAAGCCGCGGCGGTAGACCACTTTGTCGGGATTGTCGTTGACCGGGGTGCGCGAAGCGAACGAGCGCCGCTCGTCGTCGGGCTCGCGACTGGTCATGCCGGCACCTCCAGGCGAAGCCCTTCCAGCAGGTGCGGCACCGTGCTGGCGAGGTCTGTGGCGGTGATCGTCACGAGCTCCTCGTCTGTGAATTCACCGGTTTGAGCATGTTCGCTGTGGTCCAATCGGAATTCCCGCTCCTCTTCGGACTTTTCGACGACGTTGCGGACGAACCGACCGTTGCCGGCGATATCCAGGCCGCGGCGTTCCACCCCCGCAGTGTCGGGTTTCGTGATGTTGGCCAAATGGGCGAACAACGCTTCCAGGTCGTCGAGCGCGGACTGCTCGAACGCGCTGTCGCGCCTTTTCGCCATGAAGTTCGCGATCTCGATCAGCTCGGTCGGCTGGTAAGAGGGGAAGTCGATGGTGCGAGTGAACCGCGACCGCAGACCTTGGTTGGTGTCAAGGAACCGGTCCAGGTCGGCGCGGTAGCCGGCGATGATGACCACCAGTCGGTCTCGGTCGTTCTCCATCCGAGCCAGCAAGGTGTCGATCGCCACCAGACCGAAGTCGTTCTTGGCGCCGGTGGCTACCAGAGCGTAGGCCTCATCGAGGAACAGCACACCGTCCAATGCGCTGTCGATGATCGCGTTGGTCTTGGCCTCGGTTTCCCCGATGTGCTGGCCGATCAAATCGGCGCGGTGCACCTCTTTGATGTTCTCTTTCTTCAACAGGCCCAGCCCGCAATAGATTTTCGCGACGACACGGGCGATGGTGGTCTTGCCGGTTCCGGGCGGCCCGGTAAAGACAAGGTGGTGGGTGCGCTGCGCCACCTCTAGTCCCCGCTCCTTGCGCACCAACTCCATTGCGACCGCGCTCTTTAGCCGCGCTACCTGGTCTTTGACCTTTTCCAGGCCGATGAACTCACCGAGCTCGCGCTCTGCCTCGGCCAGCAGTACGGCCTTGCGCTCTTGGGCTCCGGGGTCGACGAAGTCGCCGGGCTTGGGCTCGGTGGCCGGATCCCAGGGGTCGACGCGCGCGTCGATGCGGTCAGCGGTGGTGGGCACGATGCCGAAGCTGGAATCCGTTAGCGCCTCTTCGACGTGGGCGTTCTCCGGATTGGCGGCATAGAGGTCCTGCAGCACCTCGCGGGCGGTGTCCTCGTCGCCGTCGGCACGCAGTGCCAACGCCTTGGCCAGCGCACCGTCCACCGCCGCCACCGCGACCGGACCGTCGGGCTCCTCGAGATAAGACAACGCCGCGGCATACATGCCCAGCCGGGCCAGCGAAATCCCCAGCGCGATCTTGACCGCGTGCCCGAAGTGCTCGTCGAGACCGGGGTCGGTGACCATGGGTGACAGCAGCTTGACCACATCCGCCCAGCGCTCGGCGCGGTAGTTAATGGTCGCGGTGACCCAGCGGCCTTCCCGCGAACTCGGCCGACGCTGGGTGACGTCGACGACCAGTTTGTGTGCGTCGGCGAATTGGCGCTCGGCTGCCAGCCCCGCGGCGTAGGCGAGGTGAAAATCGTCGGGTTCGGTCGCGCGGAACCGTAGATACAGCCCGGTGTCGTAGTGGTAACCCAACGCCCCCGGTGCCAGTTCCGCGTGGCGTTGCAATACCCCCGCGGTCGCCGCGTTCTGCGAAATCGCTTCCAGCACTCGGGTAGACACGTCGCCCGCCGCGGCCAGCCCGACCCAGGCGTCGCACTGGTCATGGGCGATGCGGGTGAGCGCGGTGAATCCGGATCGCGCGGCGGTCAGGTCTGCTGGACGCCTGCGGTCATAGATAGTCAGCCCCAGCGCCCGGCAACAGGTCGCGAATCGACTCATGACGTCGTCATCCACCCGCGCCGTCGTTGGCCGTGTCGCGATCATGCCGGTGTCAGCGGTTTCCACGCCTCGGTCTCCCCTTTTGGACGTAGTGTTGCCTAAGCTAACCTCGGCCGAAGTTAGCATTGCATAAGCTAACTGTCGAGACGCAAGGTTTGGGTCGATTGTTGCCGCCGGTCACCCCGACGCGGGAACCCGACCGCTGCAGCTCATTGTGCATAACAGCCTCCCTGCGACGACCCCGGGGCGCCGGCGAGACGAGACAGTCTCTCCGTCGCGCCGGCGCGGTCAGGCCGGCGGCTAATGAAAATGGATGTCATTAGCAGGCGACTGTACGGCATGGGCTTCTCACCGCTTCACGGCCCTGAGCAATGTGTTACGACTGACCATGGATCGGGCCTCCGATTCCGGTCCAGGAACCGGTCGGCCGACCTTGCGCAGGTAATCGGCCAACGGGGTCGGCACTGCCGTCCAACCGTGCTCGCCGAACCACTGGTCAACCGGAGCGTGTTGCTCGTTGTAAACCAGTTGGAAGAACAGCCGCTCGTCGCCCTTGGCGCGAGCCTCCCGTTCCTCTTCAATGCCGGCCTCGAGTTCCTCGGTCGACATCGGGGCACTATCTTCCACGGCTGCGTAACTGCCCGCGCTGGCCAGCGCATCGATCCCGGTGAGCAACTGCTCTTCGGCATCGGCCGGCAGATAGAGCAGCAGACCCTCGGCAATCCAAGCTGACGGCAAGGCAGCGTCAAACCCATTGTCCCGCAATGCTTGCGGCCAGTCCTCACGCAGGTCGATGGCAACCTCACGGCGCTCGGCGTTGGGCTTGGCGCGCTGTTCGGCGAGCACCTCACGCTTGAAATCGAGCACCTGCGGCCGGTCCAACTCGAAGATCGTCGTCTCGTCGGGCCAGGGCAGCCGGTAGGCGCGGGAGTCCAAACCCGCCGCCAAAATCACCACCTGCCTGACGCCCGCATCGGCGGCCCGCCGGAAGTAGTCGTCGAAATACCGGGTGCGGGCACCTTGGAAGTTGACGAAATGCTCGCCCCAATCAGGCATTTTCAGTTGGTGCTCGGGAACTTTGCCGTCCAGCACGTCGGCCGCGTTTCCCCCCACCGCCCGGCAGAACACCTCGGCGAATGGGTCGACAACCAACGGGTCGGGTTTTTGCGCCTCCAATGCTCGAGCGGTTGCCACGAATAACGCGGTCACACCGACACTTGTGGTGATGTCCCAGTCGTCGTCTTCAGTACGCACGGCAACCGACCCTACGCGCGCCCAACAGCACGCTTTTCTCGCCCGAGCCAGCCACGACGGCATTCAATACGACGTTGTGTCGTAGAACAAGACCCCGTCCCGGTAGGGGGTATTCGCAAAGGCTGCCCGACTACACCAACGGGCGGCCGGCCTTGATCCGGCGGTCCAGATCCCACAGCAGCACGTTGAACGGGAAGCGCCGGATAAACCACGGCATCATGTTGTTCACCGTCCGCAGCACGGCTATCAGCCGGTCGAAGCGCCGCTGCTTGGCGGCATCCCACGCCAGGTGCATCTCCTCGCGGAACCGTTGCGGCAGAAAGCCGGTGGTGATCAGCAGGCCGAGTTTTTCCGGCTGCCTGCGCACGACCGCCGGCAGCGGTACGCCCCGTATCCGGCCCACGGCAATCGGATACAGGTACTCACGGACGGTGTCGTCGATATGCACCTTGTCCAGTTGCTGCTGCCAGTAGCGGTCGAACGCGGCCCGATCCGGCGGCCACATCTCTGCCGGCACCTGCAGCGTGGTGCCTAGCACCACGGCTTCGCGGTACTGACGATCGGCATCCTGCTCGTCCAGCTCGCCGATGAACGTGCGACAGAAGTCGACTCCGCCCTTGTAGAGGCAAGCCGCCACCCACAGCTGCAGGTCCGGGTCAAACGCGTTGTACTCGACCGGGCTGTCGGGTGTCGAGTAAACCTCGGCATGTGCACCGTTCACCGCTCGGCGAAATGCCCCCTTCTGGGCGTCAGTGCCAGCCATGGCCACCGCAAGATAGGTGAACGTGGTGCGGGCCCGCTTGACCGGATGCAAATCCACCCGGCCGCTTTCGACGCGGCTCTCCAGCACGCCGTAGCCGACACCCGGCCGGCCCAGCTGCATGATCACGTTCGCCGGACCGAGCAGTAGCGCCATTCCCATCAGGATGTCGTCCAGTTGGGGCGTCCGCCGCTTCTTACGGCGGGTCAACCGGGCTCGCGGTGGATCACTCACCATGCGCTCCACATGCCTGATTGGCTCGCTAACCGTCATCGCACACCTACCCCGCTAATTCTGAGAACGCCTGTTTCCTGATATTGCAGCCCGGCACGTCCGATGTCAAGATGGGAGCCATGGCTACCGCCGCGACAACCAGCGCACGGCCATACCGTGGCATCGAGGCGGCCGATCGCACGGCAACCCGCCGCGCCAGGCTGCTGGGGGCCGGCCTCGATCTGCTGGGTGCCGACGACGCCGCAGAGTTGACCGTTCGCGGCATCTGCCGGCAGGCCGGCGTGGCCGCCCGCTACTTCTATGAAAGCTTCGCCGACAAGGACGAGTTCGTCGCCGCGGTGTTCGACTGGGTGATCGCCGATCTGGCCGCCACCACGCAAGCCGCGGTGGCCACCGCGCCGCCGGAGGAGCAGACCCGCGCCGGCATGGCCAACATCGTCCGAACGATCGGCGGCGATCCCCGGGTGGGCCGGCTGCTGTTCAGCGCGCAGCTGGCCAACACCGTGCTGGTGCGCAAGCGGGTCGAATCCAGCGCGCTATTCGCGATGCTCTCTGGCCGCCACGTCGAGAACGCA
>DASZKQ010000514.1:0-9354 GCA_035552835.1 Mycobacterium sp.
GGTGGTGGCCGCCACGGGCATCGGTACCTCGAGCGACCGTGCGGCGCCGAGCCCCAGATCGAAGTCCTTCCGCAGCAGTTCGGTGGTGAAGGTGGGCTCGTAGTCGTGGGTGCGGATCGCTTGGCCCTTATACCCGATGAACACCGAACCCAGCACCGAGCCGTCGATGAAATCGAGGAAAGCCGAAGGGGACACGCCGCCCTTCTCGGCCAGCACCGTCACTTCGGCCAACGACTCGGTGATCATGCCGATCAACAGGTTATGGGCCAGCTTGACCAGCCGCGCCTCCTCACCTGTGCCGGCGTAGGTCACGCTGGGCGCGATCACGTCCAGATAAGGCCGGACGGTGTCGAAAACCGACTCGGGACCGGAGGCGACAATCGAGGCGGCTCCTTGGGCGACGATGTTGGCGTTGCCGCTCAAAGGTGCGGAGAGAAACCCGATGCCGCGGCTGGCTGCCTCCGCCCGGACTTCGGCGGAGGCCTCAGCGGAAACAGTTGAGGTGTCCACCACGATGCTCGGCGCGGGCTGTGCGTTGAGCAGGCCCTCGGGACCCAGCATCACTGCGAGCAGATCCGACGAGGACGTGACCGACGTGAACACCACGTCGCAATGCCCGAGGCCGCTGATCTTTTCGGCCCGGTCGGCGCCAAGTTCGACCAATGGTTGAGTTTTGGACGCCGTTCGGTTCCAGACCGTCACTGACACGCCGTCGGAGATCAGGCGTGCAGCCATCGCCGCGCCCATCCGACCGGTTCCGAGCCAGCCGATGCGATGATTCGCTTGCATGATTGTCTCCTTTCCTTACAACGGATTTCAGATGTCAGGCTGTGATAGAGAACTGGTTCGGGTGGGGCTCGTAACCGATGTCTTCGACCGCACCCACACCGCTGAAGATGTGGAGTACTGTGCTGGGCGCGTCGCCGACATTTCGAAACTCGTGCCAGTTGTCTCGCGGGATGACGAGTAACTGCCCAGGCTCGAGTTCCTCCGTGCGGTCGAAATCGCCTAGGAATCGCAGGTTTCCAGTGAGCGGGACCACGACCATATCGGCGTGCGGATGCCGGTGCATGTGGTGAATGAATCCGGGCGGGAAGGTCACTACATCCGCCATGATTTCCGGAGTCCCGGTCATTGTTTTGCTGAGCAAGTGCTGGTTCACCTGGTGTTCGGTGATGTCCCATCGGGTGAAGACCTCTTTGGGAACGTCGTCGAATGTCAACAACTGAACGTAGGCCATCATAGTCTCCAAACTCTCGAACTAGCTGCTGTGCAACAGATCTCAGGCTTTGCCGTTCTCCGACTTCAGCATCCAGGCCTGCTTCTCCAAGTCGGTGATGATGTTGTGCAGCAGATCGGCCGTCGACGGATCGGCGGCGTCGACCTTGTCGTGGACAGTGCGCACTGTGTCCACCGTCGCGTAGATCCGGTCGGTGATGACGTCCACCGTCTCCGTGGTCCCCACCAGGCCGGACGGTGCGGCCGGGACAGACGTCGTCGCGACGACGGTGTCGGTACGCCCGTCGGGAACGGCGTCCAGGGCGCGCATACGCTCGGCGATCGTGTCGGCGGCCTCGCGCGCGATGTCGACGATGTCGTCAAGCTGCAGGTGCAGGTCGCGGAAGTTGGTTCCGATCAGGTTCCAATGCGCTTGCTTGCCTTGCAGGTGCAGCTCGATCAAGTCGACGAGCACCCGCTGAAGGTTTTGCACCAAGCTGTCGGGTGCTTGAAAGACGTGCACGCTGTCGATGGTGCGACGGTTGGTCGTTGCAGTCGTTCCGTTTGTGGTCATAGTGGACTCCTCTCGTGTCTGTGCAGTATATTGCACATCGCGTGCAGCGCAGCTGTCAAGCAAAGTGGGCGGCATCACAAAACTGCAGATAATATCCTTAACTGAACACACGAGCTGTGCCGCAGACTGTACACTGCCGTAAGCACGCGTACGTTCTACTGCACACTGGGAGGGATCTTGACGGATGTTTCAGAGTCCCGCACGACCAGCGGAGTGCCGGGTGGGCTCGGCGGTCGACTCCGGCAGGTCCGCGCCGCGCGCGGCATGTCCGTACGGGAACTTGCGCGCCGGGCGGGCTGCTCGGCAAGTTTGGTCTCCCAGGTGGAACGTGGGGTGACTACGCCTTCTGCCGGCGTGGTGTACTCACTAGCCAACGAACTCGGCATTTCCCTCGATTTCTTGTTCGGTGAAAGTGAGGTCGAACCAGACGAGCCGCCGCGCTCGCCGGTGCCAAACAGCGCATGGGGTCGCGCCACCGGTTCCGACGGAGCGGGCATTGTGCAGCGGGCTGGCGATCGCAACACAATCGAACTCTCGACTGGTGTGCGTTGGGAGCGCCTTACCCCAGTCCACGACAGCAGGGTCGACTTCATCGAGGTTGTGTACGAACCCGGCGGCCAATCCACCGAGAGTGGGCGGGCCCTCCGACATGATGGCCGCGAATACCTGTACGTCCTGGCGGGCGAGCTCGAAGCCGTCGTCGGATTCGAGACGCTGCGGCTGGTGCAGGGGGATTCCCTGGCGTTCGACCCCGCCACCCCGCATCACTACTACAACCGCACGGCAGCGACTGTCCGCGTGCTATCGGTTGTCGTGCACGACCTGGCACCATAACTGTCGAGCCGGCGTTTCTTAGTAACCTTGGCAACCGCAGCGTCAGTCGCGAATAACGCCTTTGTTGCGCATCAGAAAATCGGCCAGGAACCCGTCGTGCGGGATTTCGGGCGCCCCGTAGTACGTCGGGTGCTGGCCGCGATACACATTGCCGATGGTTGGCTCGGCGAGCAGATCGTCGATCAGGTCTTCATCGTTGGTGATCGCGGTGACCACCAACGAATGCCGTAGCGGGTCCACACCGTCGGAGCGCGACCACGGCGAGACCCACACACACGGGAATGGCAGCTCGATGTTCAGCTTGGCCACGTCGGGTTTGGCCATCAGGTGCACGGCCGGCCGCAGCGCGGCGCAGCCGTCGGTCAGCGCGGCGACCACCTGGTCGGCGCCGAGCACCGGGGTAGTGCCCGCCGCCGCGGTCGCTAGATAGTTCGCCAAAGCCTTTGCCTGGTCGATGTTTTGGGTGGGCAGGATCGCTCGCTCGTCCTCGGTCGGTAGCACCGGAATCGCCGATAGCCGTTCGGCGATCGCATGGGCCAGCGGGGCGGGGTCGCCCTCGTAGAGCACGGCCGTGGCATTGACGCATGCGATCCCGCCCAGGTTGGCGATCGAGTCGGTGATGACGTCGAGGTAGTCCCGCCAGTCGTGGTCGGCGGTGATCAGGATCTTGGTCCGGCCCGGGCCGTTGACCATCACCGTCGGGTCGTTGGCGTACATGTCGACGACGCCTTGACTTCCGTAGACCATGGCGAGATCGGCCGACCGGATGATCTCGTCGGCTCCGCGATGATCGGTAGGCAGGTACGCGGCGTCTTCCGGGCGAAATCCGGCTTCCCGCAACGCGTGAACCAACCGATGCGCGGTGAGCGGCTCGCGGCGTGACGGGCGGACCGCCACCCGGTATCCCAGCGCGAGCGCCTGAGGCCACAGCCCGTGCACGCCTGGGCCGTTTCCGGAGGCCAGGACGCCGAGTACGTCCCCCCGCCGTACCCAGACCGCAGCACCGTCGCGGGTGCGCTCGTCGCGCCAATCCGGGACAGCGCCCTCTGGTCGGGCCAGCTGCGCCACGCCGAATGCCGAAGCGACAGCATCGGCGACGCCGCGGGCGCTGGAACGGGTTACCGCGATCGGGACCCCGGATATCCGGCTGGCCAGCTCGGCGTAGGTGTCGAAGTCCAGCCCCGCGATCACCCCGGTGGCGAAAGCGTCGGCGGCTTTGGCCAATGCGGCTTCGCGTTGTTCCGCGGGCAGCGGTCGGGTGTTGCGTTGAGCGCTGATAGTGCGCGAGACATATAGCGGTGGCACGATACTGAGCTCGACAACGGCTGCGCCGGCGGTGGTCGCGACGACTTCGCGGTTGCGGGTCTGGTACGCGCCGTTGGGGCCGAGCGCATCGATGCGCATCAGTAGACGCCTTCGATGACGGGCTCGCCTTCGAAAGCTGCGACGGGATGTACCTCGCTAAGCGAATCGCCAACTTGGCCTTCGGGTCCCGGCAGCCGGATCGCGCTGTCGCGCTCCAGGTTGTTCGGTAGGAACATGCCCTTGCTGAGATGGTTCATCACCACCTGCCCGCGTTGCCCGTAGGGCACGTCGTCGCCGGTGTCGGGGTCCACCACCGAGAACACCACATAGGGCGTGCGCGGATCGAAAACGAACGGCTCACCGTCAGTGTTTGGGCGAGTGACCGCTTGCGAAAGAATCATGGTGCTGCCGAACACCATGGTGACCGCCGTATTCGGGAAGATATCGCGGAGCAAGTCGAGCGTATCGACGTCCACATGGGCGCCGCTGAGCAGCGTGAAGCGAATCTTGTCGTTCACCAGGTTCGCCACGTGGTCGTTGCGGGCGATGGCCTCGAGCAGTGGGGGAGTGGTGTGCAGATTCGCCACATCTTGGGTCTGAAGAATATGCAAGGCCTGCTCGATGAGATGGTCGACGTAGGCCGACACCTCGGAGGTCGCGTTGCGGGCCGCAATCTTCTTGACCCAGCGAGGATCCAGGTCGATCGCGTGAAAAACTGAGCCGAGCCGTTCGGAGACCAGCCGAGAAAAGTAGCCAACACCGTGCGGCCCGCTCGGCATCATGCAGACGAAGCCACGGCCTCGCAGAAAGCCGCCATTGGCGAAGTCCTCGGTTTGCCACTGGATGACTTGCTCGATCCAATCAGGCAGCTGCACAGTCCTTTTGGGTGCACCTGTGGTGCCACCGGACTCGAATATCTGCGGTAGCGGCGGCGGAGACCCGTACCCGCGCGGGATCAGCTCTTCAATGGGCACGCTTCGCAACTCGTTCAGCAGGTTGGGGAACAGCCGCAAATCGGCGAACGTGTTGACATCCGTCAGCGGGTTGAAGTTCAGCGTGCGCGCCGCCTGTAACCAGAACGCGCAGCCGGTATCTTCGCCGAAGTGCCAGGCTATCGCGGTGCGTAGGTACGCCTCAGCGTCGTCGACCGGCGCTGTCCGCGGCACATCCAGCAACGAAAAGTCGATATCGGCCATCCACCGATCATGTCGCAGCGCAGATCGACCGAGCAATCGACAGGCAGCCAATCGGCTTAACCTAGAAGCTTTTTCGTACGCAGTTAACTGGTTGTAGCAGCACAATTCTCCAGGCAGACATCTCTCGGCCTGGAGCGATCGGCACCAGCAGCGAGCAGTAGCACCGGCGATGACACGCACCCGAGCGCGTGTAACAGAAGCCTGCCCGCTGGCGACAACAGGGTAAACTGGCCCTGACCACCAAGTGAACCAAAGATGAACGCGAGGTTAACCATGCAGGTTATGGCCCAGATGCCGAAGAGCGAGACCCGATCACGATGTCCGCAGATGTCTACCCCGACCTTGCCCTCAGTAGTCCTCGACAGCGCAGTGGTCACCGCGGACCAAGTCAGCGCGACGGACTTCATCAACCGGGTCAACTGGCTATTCGACGCCTGGGATATCGACGCGATGGTCGAAGCGTTCCTTCCCGATAGCGTGATGCATCACACCCATGGCACCGTTCGCGGCCGGATAGAGACGCGTCGCTTCTTCCAAGAGCAATACCCCTACACCGTCCCCGGGGTCAGCAGGCATGCCACCAGCCCGATCGTCGATCCCGACGACGATGACGGGGTGATCGTCCGCTACCACAACCTTCTCGTCCGCTATGCAACACAAGCGGCTTCACCCAGGATCGTCGGAGGCCAGATCGTCTCGAGCCCCACCGGTCTGCCCGCGCTCTGGGTCTACTCCGCGATGACCGACCGCTTGCGGCGCACCGACCGTGGATGGCGAATCTTTGAGCGCCGCGTCGGGGAAACATCGATGAACGACCGCTTGACCCCCGGTGCTGCCAACTCCGGATACATGGACCCGTACCTGTCGCCGGCCGCAGCCTGGTGATCTGACTGCCTCGGCGATCAAGCCGCTGTATGGCGGGGGCGGCGACACCCCGACCCTGACTTACCGTTGGGTCTGTCTGCGATTCGGCACTGAAGATCGGCGCGGCTTCACCACCAGGTGGGTAGGTATAGGTAGACGAGAGGAAAGCCAACGCCGACCGGAAGAGGCAGCCGCCTGATGAATGTGGCAGCGAAAGCCATCGACCTGCTCGCCAACCCGGCCCGGGTCTCGGATTTAGACAAGCTGCGCAGCGCGATTTCCGGCAAGACCGCCCTGGTGACCGGAGCGTCCTTCGGGGTCGGCGAGGCGACGGCCCGCAAGGTTGCCGCGGCAGGAGCAACCGTCCTGGTTGTCGCGCGGTCGGCGGACAGGCTGCATGAGCTGGCGGCTTCGATCAACGCCGGCGGCGGAAAAGCGGTTGCCTATCCAACGGACCTGACCGATGAGGCCGCCATCGGCGTGCTAACGAAGAAGATCGGCGAGGAGCACGGCGCGCTGGACATCGTGGTGAGCAATGCCGGTAAGTCGCTGCGCCGCTCGCTGCACCACCAGTACGACCGACCCCAGGATTTTCAGCGCACGATCGACATCAACTACCTGGGTCCGATCCAGCTGCTGCTGGGTGTCCTTCCGGCCATGCGTGAGCAGGGCCGCGGGCACCTCGTCAACGTCTCGAGCGTGGCTGTGCGCGTCCCGCCGGGTCCTCAGTGGGGTGTCTATCAGGCATCCAAGGGGGCCTTCGACCGCTGGCTGCGCAGCGTGGCACCGGAATTACACGCCGACGGTGTCGACGTCACCTCGGTCTACTTCGCGCTGGTCCGCACCAGGATGATCGAGCCCACACCGATTCTGCGCAAGCTTCCGGGGCTGTATCCCGATGAAGCCGCCGACGTCATCGCGAAAGCGATCATCCAACGACCGCGGACCATCGCGCCGCCATGGGTGGCGCCGGTCGAGCTCGCCTCGGTGCTGTTGGCCGGGCCCGCGGATCGTGCCGCGCGGATCTGGTACCGCCAATACTTCAAAGATTCCGCTGGCCGCTGAAAACCCAGCGATGACCGAAAGGGTGACGATTACCGCGGCTCGGGCGTTGCTGCGCTCTGGACTGCTCAGCCCGCCTAATCCCGCGGCACTGGTCCGGCTGATCGGCGAAGTAGGCCGAGGCGGCACCAACCCGTACACTCTGCTGGCGGTCGCGGCGGCTCGCTGGCCTAACCGGGCGGCGATCATCGATGACGACGGCACCTTGAGCTACCGCGAGTTGCAGTCAGAGACCGAAACTCTCGCCGGCCAACTCTTGGACGGGGGCGCCGCACCAGGGCAGGCGGTAGGCGTCTTGTGCCGCAACGGGCGGGGTTTCGTTCGGGCGGTGTTCGCCGCGGCCTTGGTCGGGGCCGATGTCGTGCTGGTCAATACCGACTTTCGCACCGACGCGCTGGCGGCCGCGTTGAGCGCACACCAAATCCAAACGATGGTCTCTGACACTGAATTCGTCGCTAGGGTGCACGCGGCCGATGGTGCGGTCACGGTTGTCGACGCGGCGCCGGTCAAGACGCGCAACCGTGGTCCGCGGTCCAAGGTGGCGGCGCCTGGGCGGATTATTCTGCTCACGTCGGGGACCACAGGCAAACCGAAGGGTGTGCCCCGCGCCCCGCGGATGCGCTCAGCGGTGGGCATCTGGGCGACCATTCTGGATCGCACCCGGCTGACTACCGGGTCGCGAATCTCGGTGGCAATGCCGATGTTTCACGGCCTGGGGCTCGGCATGCTGATGTTGACCCTCGGTCTCGGGGGCACCGTGCTCACCCACCGCCACTTCGATGCCGAAGCCGCACTCGCGCAAGCGTCGCTCCATCGCGCCGACGGGTTCACGGCGGTGCCCGTCGTGCTGGCGCGCATCCTCGACCTACCCCACGCTGTGCGGACGCGAAACCCGGTGCCGGCACTGCGGGTAGTGATGTCCAGCGGGGATCGGCTCGATCCCAGCCTCGCGCAACGGTTCATGGACAGCTACGGCGACATCCTCTACAACGGCTACGGCTCCACGGAGGTCGGCATCGGCGCATTGGCGACGCCGGCCGACTTGCGATGTGCCCCGGAAACGGTCGGCAAGCCGGTCGCCGGCTGCCCGGTGCGGATCTTCGACGACAACGACCAACCCGTCGGACCAGACGTCACCGGGCGGGTATTCGTCGGTGGCGAGATGGCATCCGAGGGCTACACCGGCGGCGGCACCAAAGCCGTCGTCAACGACATGACCAGCACCGGCGACATGGGCTATCTCGATGACTCGGGTCGGCTGTTCATCGTTGGCAGGGAAGACGACATGATCATTTCCGGGGGAGAGAACGTCTACCCGCGTGCGGTTGAAAACGCGCTTGCCGAGCACCCCGACGTCGCCGACAACGCGGTCGTCGGTGTCACCGACGAGCGGTTCGGTCACCGACTGGCGGCGTATGTAGTGCCGCGCTCAGGCAGCGACGTAGACGAGGAAGCGCTGCGAGAGTACTTGAAGGGCAGGGTCTCCCGCTTCGAACAGCCGAGGGACATCCACTTGTTGCCCACCCTGCCACGAAATCCGGCCGGCAAGGTGCTACGAAACGAGCTGCCCAGCTAAGCGGCAGCTCAGCGCCGAAACGGCCGCCAGCAGTCTTCCGGCTGGGCGAGACGGTCGGCGATCACCGACAGCGTTTGCACGTTGTGACCGTAGCCGAGGTGACTGCTGCGCACTTCGACGTTTTCGGTCTCTGGTGCGGGCAAGCTGGTGCAGCACTGCCACGCCACGATGCCGTCGCTTTTGCTGTAGATGCAGGTCGTCGGCACGGACAACGGTTGGGCGCGGCGCGTCAGCGCGGCGTCAGAGACGGCCTCGGTGGCCTCGCTGCCGCGGTTGACCAGCCGCCAGAGCTTCCACGCGGTGCTGGCCTGATGGTTGCCGCGGAACGGGGATCCCAGCGTGATCACCGACCGGACATCGTCGGGGAAGGCGCGCGCCAGTTCGCGGGCGTAGATTCCGCCGGCGCTCCAGCCGATAATGCCCACTTTGCGCCCATCGGCCCGTTCTCGGATGTGGCGCAGGCGTGCCGGCAGCGTTTCATTCATGCCGACGCGGTACCCCATGTTGTAGCCCAAACCCCAGTCGTAGACCCGATAACCCAAGCGGCGCAAAACATCACGCAGCAGCTGTGTCGAGAACGGGCCGGCCAGGAATCCGGGGATCACCAGAACTGGATGGCCGTCACCGCGGGGCCAGTCGGCGATGCGTCGGGCAGCCGCGAGGGTGGCGAGATATTCGAGGCCGGTGCGCCATTCCAGCGCACGCAGCAGATGTCCCGGCGGGGC
>DASZKQ010000515.1:0-4098 GCA_035552835.1 Mycobacterium sp.
CATCCGGGTCAACTCCATCCACCCCGGCTTCATCCGCACCCCGATGACCAAGCACTTCCCGGACGACATGGTCACCGTCCCGCTCGGCCGCCCCGGCGTCTCGGACGAGGTCGCCACCTTCGTGGTGTTCTTGGCCAGCGATGAATCCTCTTATGCCACCGGCGCCGAATTCGTGATGGACGGCGGCCTGGTCAACGACGTCCCGCACAGGTTCTAACCGCTAGCGGAATTTCGCGATGACGGTCTGGGCGAACCGCTCGATCGACGTCGGTAGCGCTCGGCTGAGGGACCGAACGCTTGGGAAGACCCGTGGTCGCCGGCCAGGACGTCCTGGGCACCCGCCCATGGAGCAGACAGCACGGCGGTGATCCCGAAGTCCTCTGAGCGCCGGTATAGATCGACCGACGGCGGCTCAAGCAAGGCCAGCATGATCTCGAAGGGTTGGCCGTCTCGCCCGTACTCGCGCCGCAACGCCGTCAACTTCTGCACGTAGCCAACCGCGTCGTCCCACGTATATGCCGTGCCGACCCACCCGTCGCACAGCCGAGCGGCCCGGCGCAGCGCCACCTCCGATTCGCCGCCGCACAGGGGCACCTGGTAGTAGCGGCCGCTCCACGACACCCAACCGCGCTGCCACAGCGCACGTAACGCCGGGATCATCTCGTCGAGCCGCTTGCCTCGATTGCCGAAATCCTGTCCCAAAAGTTCGAATTCCTCGCGCATCCAGCCGGCGCCGACCGCCAGCGACACCCGGCCGTCGGATATGACCGACGCGGTGGCCACCTGTTTGGCGACCTCCAACAGCGGACGGGCGGATGCGACGTAGACGGCATTGGAGAAGCGCAGCCGGCGCGTCACCGCCGCCATGGCACCGATGAGGATCCACGAGTCCGGCCACGGGTACTGGTAGTTAGGACACGTCGATAAGGTGGGTCAAAACCCGCTCCGACTAGCGACGTGTATCGCCGCCTTGCCGACCGGCAACGATGGCGGCGCACCCAACCGGGAACGGCTGCCGGGCTTTACGGCACGATATCGACGAGGAAGCTGCCGCCGACAGCGCCAGTCGAGCTGAGGCCGTCGCTGAAGACAGCGCCGAGGTCGAAGATGCCGTTTCCGGCCAAGGCGGTGCTGCCAACAGTGCCAGACGGGTCGAAAACCGTGGCGATGTCGGCTCCGGTTTGGCCGGAGAAGGCGCCGATAACACCCGATTCGGCGGCGGAGTTGGTGCCCACGGCGGAGCTGTAATCGAAGCTGCTCAAATTGTCAGAGAATCCGCCGGCGGAGGCGTCGCTGTTGGTGCCGCTGGCAAAGGCGCTGTCGTAGTTGCCGTCCGCGGAAAAGGCGTTGCTGTCGCTGCCGTTGGCAGAGGCGCTGTTGAAGTCGCCGCCTCCGGAAGTGGCGGTGCTGCCGGCGCCGTTGGCGAAGGCGGTGTCGAACAAGCCGGCGCCCTCGCCGGTGCCCGCGGTGGCGGTGCTGCCAGCGCCCGTGGCGATCGCGATGTCCCCCATACCCGACTCGGCGTCCGCGCTACCTGAACTGAGTAACGAAAACCCATCAACCGAGATGGCTATATCCGGGGTTGCTGCCGGGACTGCTGCGGCGTCGAGTGGGACAGCCAGATCCGGAACTAGCGGCGACGGATTAACTGGCGCTCCCGGATCGGCGGCGGCGGTCGGTGATGTGGCGGCCAGCGCCGTCGCGATGCCCAGCCCGACGGCCAGAACGGAGAGCCGTCCGATAGCTTTAGCGTGACTCATTGGACTTCCTTTCCCCGCTTGCGGCCCTGATCAGGTCGCATTGCTGATCCAGTTGCCAACCGACTGAATAAATTATTAGGCTACTCTCAGCCTCTACATAGTCAAGTATTATACTTATTTAACAACTTCGTTAAATTCGCTCTCTCGACTAAATAACTGCCGAAACAGTATTCCGATTCTCGGCCAACATCCCGTAGGCGGCAGACAGTGCTCATCGTTTGTGTTGTCTCCTAGTTGTGATCTGGGCCTGCGTACGACGGGCCAGCCGGTGTTCGCTTTGCACGGCTCGCAGAGCAGGATCAGCCGGTGCGGTAGGTCCAACAGCTCACCCCCGCAGACCTCGCAGCGGGGAATTGGGTGAGGCCGTCGGCAGGTGGAGCACCACAGCGTGCCGGGCGGCGTGGTCATCGGGAAGTCCATCGGACGCGGTTGGCGGCCTGTGCCCACAGACCCGGCGGGCGACCGCCAGCGCCTCCGCCGAGTCCATAATTGCTGTGCCGGACCAGAACTGCATCAGGCGTCTTTTCCGATCAGCGGCACGTCCTAGTACTTTATGTTCCTTATCTGTGTTGAGGACCCCCGTAAAGGTTGGGATCCAAGTTGTTTCCTTGGTTTTGGACCTTGTTCCGGGTCGTTGTTGGAGGCGGTGGACCGCAGTCGGGGTCGAGGTGGAGCGCCCGCAGCGCAACTAGGACGAACGACCTCGATGCCGACGAGGATCCGCCGCATGATCGATTAACCGGAATGAGGCAAATATGATGTGGGTCAACCCATTTGCTGCCTCCCAGGGGGGACGTGGTGCGTGAGAGGCGTTGCACGTGCCAGCGCCCAGCCTGGGTCCACGGACGAGTGTCCGGCGACATGATGATCGATGGGGTGCCCGGCGTGCGGGCCGCTCAAGGGGTGCGGTCGCTCAGTCTTTCCGGGAAGTCCACCCAACAGTGGGGTGGCGACAGGAACATAGCAGGAGCTGACCGCGGGCATCAGCTGAGTTAGGGGCAGGGCACGCGCGCAACGCATGGTTAGGCGGCCACCTCCTGGCGTTGGGCGTGCGGCGGGGCCATGGCGGCATCACCGAGTTCACGCAGCGCGTGATAGCAGCGGCGCAAAATCTTGCGCTCCACCGCCAGAGTCGGGTTCTTGCCGTTGTGGCCGTCATGCTTGGCCGCCAGCTTGTGGTAGTAGGCGTAGTCCGGCGAACCGCGCCGGGCCGCACACTTGGCCGCCTCGAACGCCGCCCACCGCAGCTCCGGTGAGCCCTGCCGGGACAAGTGCCCCGGTGCGCGTTTGGCGTCCGAGGAGTACACGGTGACATCGAGCCCGGCAAAGCGCACCAGCTGATCCGAGCTGGAAAACCGGCGGGCGTCGCCGATTTCGGCCCACATGACCGCCGCGCACAACCACCCGATCCCGAAGTGACGCTGCAGCACCCGACACCCTTGTTGGCGTCGGGCGAAGTCCACGAGTTGAGCGCGCAGCGGATCGGCCTCGGCGCTGAGTTCATCGATGTGCCGCAACGCCGTATCCACGTACTGGCGTCCCGCGGCCGACAGCTCGGCACAGGCCAGCGCCGCCCGCCCGGCCTCGGATAACAGTGTCCGAATCGGTTGGCAGCCCTGGTGGAACAACTGCGCGTGGATGCGCTGCTGCCAGGCACGCCGCTGATCCATCAGCGTGCAGTACAACCGGCCCAGCGTGCGCACCTCCACCAGGTGCGCCGGCGGGATCCACGACTCGGGGAACCGGCCCTGCAGCAACAGGGTGCGCAGCAACCGCGCATCGGCGCGATCAGTCTTGGCGCGCTTCTTACGCCCCCGCAACCCCGCAACCTCAGCCGGATCCCCCACATGCACCCCCACACCCGCAGCCGCCAACTCCTCGGCGATATACCGCCAGCCGGTACAGCCCTCTAACGCGAACTCCGCGTTCCCCTCCGGGCAATGCTCGGCCAGCCAGCTCCGCAACGTCTTCCGCGTTGCCGGACGAATCTGACCCCACCGCACCAACCCGTCGTCATCCACGTAATCGAACGTGATCTGCTGTCGGTGCACGTCCAAACCGCCTACCATCGTCATCGGGACCTCCTCGAGCTCCTGAAAAATTTCTCTGACGCCCACACCAACGAGCGTCCGAGCCGAGGGGGTCCCCATCACATGTCATCTTTTCGAAATTCCGTCGATCGGTTTCGGCACGCGCCCAGTCGGGAGCCGCGCACCGGGCACCGCGGTGCAACAAGCAGTTTATGGCTCAAGCACATGAGACCCGCCCGCCACCGCGGAGGATGACGGGCCGACGTCGGCGCATGGGCGAGCATCACCCGGCGGGCACGACGCGCGTC
>DASZKQ010000516.1:0-3298 GCA_035552835.1 Mycobacterium sp.
CCGCCACCGCCGGGGTCACCAGCCCAACCCCACCAGTCCTCCTCCTCATTGGTTGACTGCGTCGGGGCCGGCGCTGGGTGGTGCGGCGGCGGCTCCGGCTCATTGGTGGGTGGCTCCGCCGGCAGCGGCGCCGGAAGCACAGTCGGCGCGCCGCCAGGCGCCGCATACGCCGGGATGCTCACCGCAGCGGTGGGTATACCGATCAGGACCCCCACCACCGCGATCTGCGCGATGCTGCCGCGGGCGCCGGATGACCTTGCCCGAGTCATTTGATCACTCCCTTCACCGAGTGCCGAATATCACAATCCTCATCGGTTCCCGGACAGCAAATGTTGCCACGTAATGGATCCCCGCGATAGATATTCATCGAGGCGTAGCGACTGTTCAGACAGCCGAAACCCGCGGCACACCCAGCGACTGCTCGGCTACGGGCCAGGCTTCAGGTGTCGCTGGCGTGCAGCAGCGGGCGTAGCTTCTCGGTCTTGGCCGGCGTCCAGCCCGGCGGCTGCAGTACCGCGGCCCAGCCGTTGGCCACGTCGGCGACGTAGACGTGACCGTGGCCTTGCGGGACGTCAACGGCCACCGCCATATCGGCCGATACCTGCAAAAACGTCACCACCGGAATCCACGCGGTCTCGGGCAGCACGTCATAGCCCCGCTTTTCGCGTAACCAGCCCGGTCTGCGGAACAGCAAGTCGGGATTCCACCAAGCGATGGGGTCGGAGGCGTGTTGCAGGTACACCACCCGGGGGTGGTGCCACTCCGCGTGCGGGCGATCCAGATCGTCCGGACGGGCTACGAACCGCACGTTGCCTCCGTCGTCGTAGATCGGCAGCCATTCCGGCGAGCCGCGATCGCGGGTCTCGGTGAGGTCGGTCCAGATGGTGTTCTGGAAGGTCGGCCCGGAAAACAGCGCACCGTCGGAGCGGGCCAGCACATTGTTCAGGCTCATGAACGGCGCTTCGCCGCCGAATGAACCCAGGCTTTCGCCGAACACGACGAGCTTGGGGCGCTGTGCTTCCGGCAGCTCGCGCACCAGCCGGTCCACCGCCTCGAACAGCGCCTGGCCGGCGTGCCGGGCGTTCTGCTTGTCCACCAGAAACGACAGCCAGCTGGGCAGGAATGAGTATTGCATGCTCACGATCGCGGTGTTGCCGTTGTACATGTACTCCAGCGCATCGGCTTCCGCCTCGTTGATCCAGCCGGTGCCGGTGGTGGTACCGACCGCGACGACGGCGCGGCGCAGTCCGCCGGTGCGCTGCAACTCCCGCGCGGCCTCCTCCGCGGTGGCGGTGATGCCGTCGGCGGATTCCAGTCCGGCGTACGCGCGGATCGGTTCGGTTGCCGGGGCGCCGCTGAAAGCGGTGAGCTGGGCGACGGTGGGACCGCCCTCAACGAAGATGCGGCCCTGATGTCCCAGCGATTCCCAGGAGACGAGTGACTGGGGACCGCCGGAACGCAGCGGCGTCTTCGGCGCGGCGGTGTCGGGATTCATTTCGTTGTTGACCGCCTCGAACGTGTTGTTCATGGTCCGCATCGCGAATTTCACCACCACGCCGTTGAGCAACGCGATCGTCAGCGCCACAAGGAGGAACACCACGATGACGGCTGAAACCCGCGGCGGTGCAAAGCGATCGATCCGCAGGTCAAGGAAGCGGACCAATCGGTGGATCAGCTGGCCGACCTCGACCACGGCGAACAGCACAAACAACGACAGCGCGGTCGCCTCCGGATAGTTGATCCACTTCAGGTGCGTGACTCCCATCAAATCGCGCACCCGGTCTTGCCAGACGTGAAACCAAATCACCATCGCGACCATGCCGACCGCACCCGCGGCGATCAGGATCAGCCACGCGCGGAGGGGCGCCCGCGGACTGGAATCCTTTGACCGCATGTAGCGAACCAGCCATACCGCGAAGACCCCGATGCCGTAGCCAATCGCCCCGGATAGGCCGCTGACCAAACCCTGAAACAGCGGCCCGCGTGGCAACAGCGACGGCGTCATCGAAAACCAGAGGAATATCAGGCCGACCGCGGTGCCGGTGAAGGTGTAGTGCCGAATCCACCACGGCTTCTTGCGCGCCGGCTCGACGGCTGGTTCGTGTTCGGCGATCGCCGGCTCGCTCACCTTGGGCTCCTTAGCGGTGGGTGAAGTTCGGAGCTCGTTTTTCGATGAACGCCGCCATTCCTTCGGACTGATCATCGGTCGCGAATGCGGAGTGGAACAGCCGACGTTCGTAAAGCAGCCCTTCGGCCAAGGTGGATTCGAAGGCGCGGTTGACCGCCTCCTTGGCCATCCGGGCCGCCGACCGCGACATCTGCGAAATGGTGGTGGCGACGGCCTTGGCCTCGGTCAGCAAGTCGTCGGCGGGCACCACCCGCGACACCAGGCCGCTGCGCTCGGCCTCGTCGGCGTCGATGGTGCGGCCGGTCAGAATCAGGTCCATGGCCTTAGCTTTGCCGATCGCCCGGGTCAGCCGTTGCGAACCGCCCATGCCGGGCAGCACGCCGAGTTTGATCTCTGGTTGGCCGAATTTTGCTGTGTCAGCGGCGATCAGCACATCGCACATCATCGCCAGTTCGCAGCCGCCGCCCAGCGCGTGCCCGGCTACCGCGGCGATCGTCGGAGTGCGCACGGCGGCCAGCTTGGCCCAGGGGGCGAAGAAGTTGCCGTCGAAGACGTCGGCGAATGCCAGGTGCGACATTTCTTTGATGTCGGCGCCGGCGGCGAACGCTTTGGCCGATCCGGTGATGACGATCGCACCGATACCCGGGTCGGCATCGAATTCAGCTGCAGCAGTAGTGACTTCGTTCATCATCTGGGTGTTGAGGGCATTCAGTGCCTGCGGCCGGTTCAGCGTGATGGTGCCGACCCGCTCGTCGCGTTCGACCAGGATGGTTTCATACGCCTTTTCAGTCACTGGAGCTGCCTTTCTAGAACGTCAGATCGTCGTCGACCGGTGCGAAGTATGCGTCGACGTCGGCCGCGCTCACCTGGGCCAGCGATGCCGGCGACCACTTCGGATTGCGGTCCTTATCGACCAGCTGAGCCCGAATGCCCTCCACCAGATCATGGCTGCGCAGCGACCCACACGACACTCGATAGTCCTGGACCAGAACATCTTCCAGCGTGTCCAACTTGGCCGCGCGGCGCACCGCCTCCAGCGTCACCGACAGCGCGACCGGCGAGCGGGTGGCGATCAGTTTGGCAGCGTCGTTGGCCGGCCCGGCGTCATGGCCGCGCAGTGCGGCGACGATATCGGCAACGGTGTCACCGGCATAGCAATGGTCAATCCAA
>DASZKQ010000517.1:0-2719 GCA_035552835.1 Mycobacterium sp.
GTCGAACCGTGGGTTCTTGGTGTCCGGCCAGGAGTCCGAGTTGCCCTTGGTGAATCGGGAGACCGTCTCCACGCCGGCGGAAATGAACGCGTCACCTTCACCGGCCTTGATCGCGTGGAAGGCCATCCGGATGGTCTGCAGCGACGACGAGCAGTATCGGTTGACGGTAGTGCCCGGCAGGAAGTCGTAACCGAGTTCGACGGCGACGACGCGGGCCACGTTGAAGCCGGACTCACCGCCGGGCAGCCCGCAGCCCAAGATCAGGTCGTCGATTTGGTGCGGGTTGAGCGCGGGCACCTTGTCCAGTGCGGCGCGCACCATCTGCGCCGCCAGGTCGTCCGGCCGCATGCTGACCAGCGACCCCTTCATGGCGCGGCCGATCGGCGAACGGGCGGTTGAGACGATGACGGCTTCCGGCATGGCGGCTCCTCGGTAAGTGTGGTCTCGAATTTAGCCCGTAGCGGAGACCAGTGATCTAGCCGGGGGCAGCTACGACGAGCGGTGCCGGCACGCCGGTCGTGGGCCGCCGCCATAGCCGCGAGATCAGCGCGAGAGTCGGGGAGCCGGAACCTACCTCGGTGGCGGCTGCCGACAGCAAGGCCGGCTCGCCGGCCCACTCGCCTAGCGCATTGCACAACGCCGGCAGCAGCTGGCTCGCGGCGAGCGCATATCCGGCCGCCGACGGATGAAACTGATCATCGGACAGCATCAATTCGGGTGCGTGCCGAAACTCTGCGCTGAGCAACGAGGCCAGCGGCACTGGCACGCCGCCCGCCGACCTGACGGCGCCGGACTGGGCACGGGCGAGCCGTAGACCCCGGGTGCGTACCGTCCAACGCAGCGGTTGCGGGATTGCCTTGACGACCCCGAAGTCGGGGCAGGTGGCGACGACGACCACCGCGCCGCTGGCGCACAGCCGCCGCACCGCTGCGCCGAGTCGCCGCGCGGAGGCGCCGATGCCGTTGACCGCGGTGACGTCATTGGCGCCGATCAAGATCACCGCGGCGTCCGGCGGCGGACCGGCCACGAACATGGCGTCGACCTGGCCGGACAAGCCCTTCGAGGTGGCTCCGACGATCGCTTTGGTGCTCAACCGGATGGTTTTGCCGCTGTGGTCAGCGAGTCCGCGCGCGATCAGCACACCGGGAACTTCTTCGGCGGTGCTACAGCCATACCCGGTTGCCGTCGAGTCGCCGAAGATCATCAGATGCAGGTCGACGGGCGTCCCGCGTTCCCAACGCTGCACCGGACCGCCACCCGGACCGTAGACGCCGTCCGCCCGGGGCGGAATGTCCCAGGATTTCGGGATGACGCTGCGCGCTCGCTGGGCCTGGCCGATCAGCAGGTTGCGAGCGCCCAAATAGGCAGTGCCGGTCGACGCCAGCGCGCCCGCAGCGGCCAGCGCAACCATCGAACCCCGCGGCGCGCGTAGTACCACGCGATCATTTTATGCCGCCCGCGGCCGGTGTTCAGGGAGCCGAGGGCCGACACGATTACGGGACGGATCAGTTCTGGTATCGAATCAGACTCTTTGATTGTTGAACTTCTGAGAAGTGTCAAGCTAAGTTTGCGAGGTTGGCTGAGTGCTAGGTCGGGGACGCCCTTTGGCTAGCAGTTGAACCCGATGCTCCGCTACTTCGTCGACTGACTACAACGACGTAGGAAGTGTGAGCATGAGTGCACCGACCGAGGTACCCGTTATCCCGCGAGCAAGCGTCCGCGCTCTAGACGCGGCGCGGGCCCGCAGACTTCCGGTCAGCGACGGCGCGCCCGTCGAGGTCATCGAAAGCGGCCCCAGCCTTCCCGGAATGATCGCGGCGCTGGCATGCCGTCTCACGATCCGGCCGGTACTGGCCGTGGGCAGCCACATTCCGCGCATGCCGTGGCCGTTCGGGCTCATCGACTTTGCTGCACGGGTTTTGCTTCCTGCCTCTGGAACTATCCGCGCGACAGTGGAATTGCCGCACGCCACGGCGCAGCTGGTTCGTGCGCCCGGCGTACTACCGGCCGACGGCAACCGACGGGTGGTGCTCTATCTGCACGGCGGCGCGTTTTTGACGTGCGGGGTCAACTCGCACAGCAGGATCGTCAACGCGTTGTCGAAATACGCCGACTCCCCAGTGCTGGTGGTCAATTACCGGCTGATTCCGAAGCATTCGGTCGGCATGGCGCTGGACGACTGTCACGATGCATACCGCTGGCTGCGGCTGCGTGGATACCAGCCCGAGCAAATCGTATTGGCCGGCGACTCCGCCGGTGGCTACCTGGCTTTGGCACTGGCGCAACGGCTTCAGCAGGTCCACGAGGAACCGGCTGCGCTGGTGGCGATTTCGCCGTTACTGCAGCTGGCCAAAGAGCCTAAGCAGGCGCATCCCAACATCAAAACCGATGCGATGTTCCCGTCGAAGGCATTCGATGCGTTGATCGCGCTGGTTGCCGAGGCCGCAGGCAAGCACATCGTCGACGGAAAGCCCGAGCAAGTCTATGAGCCGCTCGACCATGTCGAGCCGGGGCTGCCGCAGACGTTGATCCACGTGTCGGGATCCGAGGTGTTGCTGCACGACGCGCGGGTGGCCGCCGGCCGGCTGGCGGCGGCAGGGGTCCCGACTGAGGTTCGGGTCTGGCCCGGCCAGATACACGACTTCCAGCTCGCCGCACCGGTGGTGCCCGAAGCGACGCGCTCGCTGCGGCAGATCGGCGAGTACATCCGGGAAGCCAC
>DASZKQ010000518.1:0-3144 GCA_035552835.1 Mycobacterium sp.
GAATCGCGGCATTCTCGCGGCCGGGAATCGAGTTGACCAAACGCACACTGTGGGGTGGACTGGACGCCGCTAGCCTGGAAGGGCACATGCAGGCCGAGGGACTGGGGCAGCTTTTCGTTCGCCTGCTCACCACCAACTTCGAAGAGGCGGTTGCCGCGCGTGCCGAGAAACGGCCGCCGGTGTTCACCGACGACAAGTAATACGCCGGACAATTAAGCCTGAACAAGGAGAGTGACCGTGATCACGGCTACGGACCTCGAGGTCCGCGCTGGCGCGCGCACGTTGCTCTCCGCGGACGGCCCCGCGCTGCGGATACAGCCCGGTGACCGCATCGGTCTGGTCGGGCGCAACGGTGCCGGGAAGACGACCACCCTGCGCATCCTTGCGGGGGAGGGCGAGCCGTACGCCGGGACGGTGACACGCAGCGGCGAGATCGGTTACCTGCCGCAGGATCCCAAAGAGGGCGATCTCGACCTCCTGGCCCGTGATCGGGTGCTCTCGGCGCGCGGATTGGACACGTTACTCACCGATCTGGAGAAGCAGCAGGCGCTGATGGCCGAGGTCGCCGATGACGCCGCCCGCGACCGTGCGATTCGCCGCTACGGTCAACTCGAGGAACGCTTCGCCGCATTGGGCGGTTATGGAGCCGAAAGCGAGGCCGGCCGAATCTGCGCGAGCCTTGGGTTGCCCGAACGGGTACTGACCCAGCAGTTGCGCACGCTGTCCGGCGGCCAACGCCGTCGGGTGGAGTTGGCGCGGATTCTGTTCGCCGCGAGTGAAGGAGGAGCCGGGGCTTCAGGTTCAGGCACCACCCTCTTACTCGACGAGCCGACCAACCACCTCGACGCCGATTCACTGGGCTGGCTAAGGGAATTCCTGCGGGCGCACACCGGCGGCTTGGTGGTGATCAGCCACAACGTCGACTTGTTGGCCGACGTCGTCAACCGAGTCTGGTTTCTCGATGCGGTGCGCGGCGAAGTCGACGTCTACAACATGGGTTGGCAGAAGTATCTCGACGCCCGCGCCACCGACGAGCAGCGGCGCCGTCGGGAACGTGCCAACGCCGAACGCAAGGCCACCGCGCTGCGTGCGCAAGCCGCCAAGCTGGGCGCCAAAGCTACCAAAGCTGTTGCGGCGCAGAACATGCTGCGACGCGCCGATCGGATGATGGCCGCGCTTGACGAAGAGCGGGTGGCCGACAAGGTGGCCCGGATCAAGTTTCCCAGCCCGGCCGCCTGTGGGCGCACCCCGCTGGTGGCCAGCGGTCTGACCAAGAACTACGGATCGCTGGAAGTGTTCACCGGTGTCGACCTCGCGATCGACCGCGGCTCCCGGGTGGTGGTGCTCGGACTCAACGGCGCGGGCAAGACGACACTGCTGCGGCTGTTGGCCGGTGTCGAGCAGCCCGACGCCGGAGGTTTGGAGCCCGGACACGGTTTGAAAATCGGGTATTTCGCGCAGGAGCACGACACCCTCGACGACGCGGCGACGGTATGGGCGAACATCCGCCACGCCGCACCCGACTCCGGTGAGCAAGACCTGCGTGGTCTGCTCGGGGCGTTCATGTTCAGCGGTAGCCAGCTAGACCAGTTGGCCGGCACGCTGTCCGGCGGTGAGAAGACTCGGCTGGCGCTGGCCGGCCTGGTGGCGTCGACGGCGAATGTGTTGCTGCTCGACGAGCCGACGAACAACCTCGATCCGGCGTCTCGCGAGCAGGTGCTGGACGCACTGCGGAGCTACACCGGCGCGGTGGTGCTGGTGACGCACGACCCCGGCGCCGCCGAAGCGCTCGATCCGCAACGTGTCGTACTGCTTCCCGACGGCACCGAAGACCATTGGTCCGAGGATTACCGGGATCTGATCGAGTTGGCCTGACCGCTTACCCGACTCGGCTCGACGATGGCGCAGGCGATTCCGTCAAATCGGCCCGCCGCCGACGTCGGCTTTCTACGCTGTGTGCTTTGGGGATCCTTTTGAAGCGGGGAGGCGCCGATGAGGAAATCGAGAAAGACACGCGATCAGCTGCTGGTCGAGTTGCGCAGCGCTTACGAGGGCGGAGCCAGCATTCGCACCCTGGTCGCGTCCACCGGCAGGTCGTACGGGTCGGTCCACAGCATGCTGCGCGAATCGGGCACCACGATGCGCAGCCGCGGTGGGCCCAACCACCGCACCCGGTCTCGAGTCCGGTAGCCCGGAACTTTCGTGGCGACAACTTATCCCTGGCGTACCGAGCTCTCGACCAGATCGAGGACGGCGCTAAGGCGCTGCGGGTCTTCGCCGGAGGCCACCCGGGCGACCAAGCCGTCGAGCACCAAGTCCAGGTAGCACACCAGTACGTCGCTGGGGATGTCGTCGCGCACCCGCCCGGCCTGCTTTTGTCGACGTAGCCGATCGATCGTTGCCGCCGTCAGCTCCGCCGAACGCTCCGCCCACCCCCGACTGAACGCAGGGTCGTGGCGCAGCTTCCGTGCGATCTCCAATCGCGTGGCGAGCCAGTCGAACTGGTCGGGCGCGGTGAGCATGTCCCGCATCACCTGGATGAGACCCTCGCGCGACGCGACTGCGGCCATCCGCTCGGCGTCCTCGCGGGCCAGCTCGAAGAACAACGTGTCCTTGTCACGGAAATGGTGAAAGATCGCACCCCGCGACAAGCCGATGGCCTGTTCCAGCCGGCGCACAGTCGCCTGCTCATAGCCGTACTCGGCGAAGCAGCGACGCGCACCGTCGAGGATCTGACGGCGACGGGCCGCTAGATGGTCCCGGCTGACCTTGGGCACAAGCGTTCCGCTACGTCCGTAAGTGGCGACCCGCTGCGCCCGGCTGCGCCGCGCTTGCGATCGCCACGGTTCTCGCGTGGCGACCCGCTGCGCCCGGCTTCGCCGCGTTTGCGATCGCCACTAGCTCGACCTGAGCATGTTGCGCAGCACGTACTGCAGGATGCCGCCGTTGCGGTAGTAGTCGGCTTCACCGGGCGTGTCGATCCGCACCACGGCGTCGAACTCGACAGCGTCCTTGCCATCCTTGGCGGCCTTGACGTGCACCGTTTTTGGCGTCTTGCCGTCGTTGAGCGCCTCGATGCCGGTGATGTCGAATACCTCGGTGCCGTCGAGACCCAACGATTCGGCGGTTTTGGCTTGAGGGAAT
>DASZKQ010000519.1:0-2348 GCA_035552835.1 Mycobacterium sp.
CGAGCAGGCGCACCAGCGTTACGCCCAAACCGGCGCGGTTCCCTACCGGCTGCGCAGCCCGCAGCAGATCACCGGATTCTTCGACGGCCTGGAACTGCTCGAACCCGGCGTCGTACCGGTCTCCCAGTGGCGGCCGGACCCCAGCCCGTTCGGGCCGCCACACCATGTAGACACCTTCGGCGGCATGGCCCGCAAGCGCTAGATGATATCGGCGCCCTGTTCGGCAAACCGAACCGCGTGGCTGCGCCCCTGCGCACGCGACACCCCGGTAATGAAGGCGACCTTGCCCGCCAGCTTTCCCACACCGGCTCCTTGTGTGATGGTCGAAACATGGCTTTGCGGCCGCGTTCTACGGGCTCGGCTGTCGCGCTCCGTCGATCGCGAACCGCAACAGAGTGTGGTCTGCGTCGACGTGGTCAAAGACAGCTCTAACTCGGTTACCGACCCTCACTCCGGTTGGATCGTCCGTTACCAGCCAAGTGGGGAGGCGAGGGCCGGCGTCGAGTTCCACGATCGCGAGAACCTGGGGCTGATCGGTCGGGAATGATCCCGAGGTTGGCTGCCGGGCGATGGTCACACTGTGGATTACGCCTTGAGTGTCCTGAGCGGGGACCTCGTCCCAGTGCATATCTGGGCTGAGGCAGCTCGGGCAGTGTGAACGCGGGTAGTACACCCAGATCCCGCACGGTATACAGCGCTGCAACCGCAGGACCCCTTGCCGCAACCCGTCCCAGAATGGGGCAGATGTCGGTGTGGGTGTTGGCAGAGGCCGACGGGTCGGCTCCGGCATTTTATCCGCCTCGCAGCAGGACGGCGGTTTGTTCACTCATGATGCCGCCTGTTCCGGACACGAACGCGATGTCGCAATTCTTTACTTGCCGCCCGCCTGCCGTGCCCCGGATCTGCCGGACTGCCTCGATCACCTGGCAGAAACCACCCGCGGCGAACGCCTGGCCGAAACCAAGTTGCCCGCCGCCGGTGTTGGTGGGGAAGTCACCCCGCCATGTCAGGTCGTGTTCTCTGACGAAGGCCATTCCCTCGCCTTTTCCGCAGAATCCGGCGTCCTCGACGGTCAGAAGAACAGTGATGGTGTAGCAGTCGTAAAGCTGGACAACGTCTACGTCGCGTCGCGCGATCCCGGCCATCGAGAATGCCCGGTCGGCAGCTGGCCCGATCGGCGTGCGGACCAGGTCAGGGGCGAACGCCGGTGACTTATGGCTCAGGTGTTCCCCGCAGCCCACGACATGTACGGGCCGATGCATCGACGCTCGCGCTCGCTCCGGAGTCGTGACGACGATCGCAGCACCCCCGACGCAGGGCATCACGATCTCGAGGAGATGGAGCGGATCGGCGACCAGCTTCGAGGCGAGCACATCATCGACCGTGATGGCCTGTCCGTGAAACACCGCCGCGGGGTTGGCGCACGCGCTGGTCCGCTGATCGACCGCGATCTTCGCGGTGGCCACCGGGTCGTAGCCGAATTCAGCGGCGTATCGGTTGGCGATCAGCGCGTATCCGGCGTTTTGGCCGAGGTGACCGTAGGGAATCTCGAACTCCGCCTGGGGAGAGCCCCACGCTGCGCTGGAAGCGCCAAATTCGGTCCAGCCGCCTTGTCGCCGCGGAGTGGGCGAATGGGGTCTCGGCCGGGCCGGGATGGCACACACCACGGTCTCGCAGATGCCCATCTCGATAGCAGCTGCAGCGCGCCACACCATTCCGACCGGGCTAGCTCCGCCGAGATCTATCCGCTCTGCGAAGTTCAACGACCAGCCCGCGTACTCGGCGATCGTGGCGGGCGCAAACATTTCAGACTCTCGGAGATCGGCGCAGATAAGGCCATCGACCTCCGGCGGCGGGATATTCGCGTCGGCCAGCGCCAACCGGGAAAGCTCGGCCCACTGCTCAATCGCCAACAGTCGTGGCCCGTCGTATCGCCGTTGCGGTGGGAACTCGGTAACCCCCGCAATTACCGCCCTACCCCGCAGCGTCATCGTACGTCTTGCTCACCGACGATGGGAGCCTGCGGTCCGCCAGCGGACCGCAGTTCCGACAGGACATCAGTGCAGAGCTGTTCCAGTCGCCGGTCATAGTCGTGAGGGTCCGCCAGCAGGTTGAAGCACACTGCCTCTGCCCCCGCCTCCATGAACCGGTGGATCTGCTCGGCACAGTCGGAGCTGGTTCCGACAATGCACAGCCGCTCAACCATCGCGGCGTCGAATGGCATGCCGTACGACGCGTTCATCGTGCGACTCGCGGCCGAGATCGCCTCCTGCTTGGTGTCGCCAAGCACGACAAACGCGTGCAGCGCCGCCCTCGGGCATTGCCGCCCGGCCTCGCTCGACCGGGCC
>DASZKQ010000520.1:0-3364 GCA_035552835.1 Mycobacterium sp.
GCTTCGATCTCGATGGCGATGGCGGCGTCCGGGCTGGTCACCATCGGCCGGGCGAACAGCGCGTGAGCGTTGTTGGGCACCACCAAGAGCGCCTCGAGATCTGGCCACAGCACGGGCCCGCCGGCGGAGAATGCGTAAGCCGTGGATCCGGTGGGGGTTGACACCAGCACTCCGTCGCAGCCGAAGGTCGACACCGGCCGGCCGTCGACTTCGAGGACCACCCCGAGCACTCCCAGCCGCGGCCCCTTTTCCAGGCTGGCGTCGTTGAGCGCCCATCCACGGCTGATGACCTCACCCTTGACCCGCACCCCGATATCAAGCGTCAAGCGGTCTTCGATTCGGTAGCTTCGGGCCACGACATGCTCGAGCACCGTGTCAATGGCGTCGGCCTCGGCTTCGGCCAGGAAACCGATCCGGCCCAGGTTGACGCCCAGCACCGGAATGCACGCATTACGTGCCAGCTCGGCGGCGCGCAGAAAGGTGCCGTCACCGCCGAGTCCCATCACCAGCTCGCAGCCGTCAGCGGCGTTTGGGTCGGCGTCGACGACCTCGATGTCGACGCCCAACGCGCGCATATCGTGCGGGGAAAGATGCAGCGGACCTTTGTCGACCGCCTCGGCCGACAACACCCGAAGGCCAATTCCGTTGTCGCCCAGCACTTTCTCGACTCGGCGCGCGGTCTCGGTAGCTTCCTCACGTCCGGTGTGAACCACCAGCAGGACGGTGCGCTCACGCGTCATCGTGGCCCCGCTTCGACGGCCGCGTGGACCTCGTTCTCCAATTCATCAGCAGACAAGCCCCGATCGGTCTCGGCGCGCAGCCACAAGAAGTATTCGACGTTGCCCGACGGGCCCGGTAGCGGGCTGGCGGTGACCCCGACAGTGTGCCATCCCAGCTCTTCGGCGTGACGCGCGACGGCAAGCACCGAGCCCACCCGCAGCTCGGGATCGTGCACTACCCCGCCGGCACCCACCTGACCTTTGCCCACCTCGAACTGCGGCTTCACCATGGGAACGATATCTGCGTTGTGCGACGCGCATCCAGTCAGCGCGGGCAACACCGTGGTCAGCGAGATGAACGACAGGTCAGCGACGACGGCTTCAACCGGCCCGCCGATCAGCGCCGGTGCCAGCTCCCGCGCGTTGGTGCGCTCGACGACGACCACCCGAGGATCCGACCTCAGCGACCAGGCCAGCTGGCCATAACCCACATCAACGGCGACCACTTCGCGTGCGCCGCGATCGAGCAACACTTCAGTGAACCCACCGGTCGACGCGCCGGCATCCAGACAGCGCCGACCCGCGACGGTGATACCGAACGTGTCGAGCGCACCGATGAGTTTGTGTGCACCACGCGACACCCAGCCGCGCTCGGCGTCGTCGGCGACACGTAGCGCCGCAGTCGCTGCGACGGCGGTGCCCGGCTTGACCGCCGGCATGCCGTCAATGCTGACCTTTCCGGCGCCGATCAACTGCGCGGCCTGCTGGCGAGATCGAGCCAGCCCGCGCCGGACCAGCTCGGCGTCAACACGGCTACGCCGCGGCACGGCGCACTCAGCCCTTCTCCGCCGACTCCAGCGCCTGCACCAGCACGTCGTGTGCTTCAGAGAGGCAGCGCGCTATCTCTTCGAGGTCGGCTTCCGCGGGCACGTTCTCGACGTCGGCAAGATCAGGTAGCTCGGCGAGCACGGCGTCGATCCGAGCGCGAATCTCATCAGGATCGGTAGTCATTGCGTCTTCACGCTATCGGATTCACACCAGGGACCACCGCTGCAGGGCGTCGTGTGCGGTGTCGTCGCCGGCCTGGACGGTGACGGCTTGTGCGTCGCAGTTGATAGCCCAGACGGCGTTCGCGACGGAACGAACGACCGACAGGTCATCGCTCGCCTCATCGTCGCGTCCGGTGCTGACCGTCACCGACATGTCCCCGGTCTCGACGTGCCATGCGGGTTGCGGAGCAACCGCGAGCACATCCGCATCCTGGTGCAGCGAACGTAGGTCGTAGCCGATGTAGGTGGCGCGTTGTTCACGCACGGCGTGCACCGCATCCCGCGCGGAATTGATGCCGCTGAGAACCATCAAGCTGGGCAGCCCGGCGGCGTTGGCGCCGGCGATATCGGTGTTGAGCCGGTCGCCGACTACCAGCGGCGCGCGAAACTCGCCGCGCGCCAATGCATCTGTCATCAAAGTCGGTGAAGGCTTGCCCGCGACCTGGGGCTCGGCATCGGTTGCTGCTCTCAGTGCGGCCACCATGGAGCCGTTGCCGGGCAGCAGACCGCGTTCGGTGGGCAGGGTGGCGTCGACGTTGGCCGCCACCCACAACGCTCCGGCGCGGATGGCCAACGCCGCCTCGGCGAGGTTGATCCAGCCGGTTTCGGTCGAGTGACCCTGGACCACGGCGTGCGGTTTGTCTTGGAATAGGCGTACCGGCCGTAGTCCGACCGCCGCGATTTCGTCGGCCAGCGAATCGGTGCCGACCACCAGCACCCGGGACTCGGGCGACAGATGACCGGCCAGCACGTGGGCGGCGCTTTGCGCGCTGGTGACCACATCATCGGCCGTCGCCTTCAGACCAATGTCGCGCAGGTGGTCGGCAACCTCGTCGGCGCTGCGCGAGGCGTTGTTCGTGACGAAGAGCTTGCGGCCGGGAGCCTGATCCAACGAGTCCGCCGCGCCCTCAGTCAGCTCATGGCCGCGGAATACCGTCCCATCCAGATCCAGAAGTAGGCAATCATATTGCTGCGCAAGCGTTCCCACGTCAGCCGAGCTCGTTCGCTCGGTCTTCGGCATCGGTGGCATCCTCGACGTCGGCGGCTGCGGCGCGCAGGAACCATTCCAGCGCCTCGTCGCGCCGGTCCAGCGCGAGCAGCGTCTCCGCATAGGCGTAGAACAGTCGGGCCGCGGTCGTCCCTCTCCGCGCCGGGTCCAGCTGCGGTGTGGACAAGACGGTGAGGGCTTGTTCGAGCTGACCGAGGTCGGCGCGGGCGCCGGCGGCGACGATGCGCAACTCGTCGGCTTCCTCGCCGCCGAGCTGGGCCGCCTCGGGCCCGCGGGCCAGCTCAAGCGCCCGTTCTGGTCGCCCCAGGCCGCGTTCGCAGTCGATGATCAGCGCGAGCAACGGGGACTTGCTGCCCATCCTGCGTGCCGCGCGCAGTTCGGCGAGCGCCTGCGCCCAGTCGCCACAGTGGTACGCGGCGATCCCGACGGCTTCCCGGACGGCGGCAATACGGCCAGAGCGGGCCCGGGCGGCCCGCGCGTGGGTCAGCGCGGCTTCCGGGTCGTCGTCGATCAGCTCGCCGGCGGCGACCAGGTGGCGGGCCACGGCGTCGGCGGTGGCCCGATCCAAAGTGCTGAGCTCGCGCCGG
>DASZKQ010000521.1:0-3254 GCA_035552835.1 Mycobacterium sp.
GTAGAGGTCGCCGCCGAGCAGGAACCACGTGATGAACGTGCCGAAGCCGCGGCCCGCCAGTCCCCACTCGTTCAGGTGCGCCATGACCGGCGGGCGGCGCCAGCGGGCCGAGAGGAAGCCGACCACGGTGACGATGACGAAGAGGACGAGGACGATCGTGAACACGACCGTGTTGACGTTGCTCATCGCGCCACCTCCGCGTCGCCGCCGCTGACGGCGTTGCCGTCCGCCGGCGTCGCCAGCCTGCGCTGCAGCACGGTGGCGAGCCAGAGCGCGATCGCCACCGCCGGCATGTAGGCGAGTAGGTAGAAGTAGAAGAAGGGGAAGTCACCGATCTTCGGCGTGATATGGGCGTAGATCGGGACGATAAGCGTGCAGCAGATCGAGGCGGCGACCAGGACGAAGATTGCGGCTGAAGTGATTGGGTGGGCAGCCACCGGGTTCTTCGCCTGAGCGATCGCGGGATCTTGCGGGCCTCTTGGTGTGCTGGGGGTTGCACTCGGGGTATTCATCAGGTCCTCTCGGCGTCCTCGCACGGGTGGATGTGATGGAGGTCACGTAATTGCAACTATGGTGCCCCGAGTTAGATCATTAGGCAATGCTTCGTATCCTGTATTTTGCAGACACTTTGGGAAAAGCGCGCCTTCAGCACGCGCCGCGAGTGCCGCCAAGGGACGGGATCAGTCCGGCCGTCGCGACGGCGAGAAACGCCTGCCGGCCCAGTGCGCTCGCGCTAAGGGCAAAAAGAAGGTGGTCCGAAGCGACGTTACCCGCGAGTCACCAATTTGTAGAGAGGTGGCCAGACGGCCGAACCCGTTCGGAATCCAAGTCTTAAACCGGGAATCCGAACGGGTGCATGCTTCGCCCTAACCCTCCAGCCGCGCCCCCACCCCGGCCGGCGTCGGAGGCGGTGCCTTGTCCGGGTCGGCGATGTACTGGTGCGGGAGTGTCTCGTCTGCCCCTTCGGGGACCCTGGTGGCCTTGAGGATCGGGGTCAGCACGACGGCGATCACCAGGTTCAGGATCACCGCGGTGATGCCGATGTAGATGCTGTGCCCGAACACGATGTCGGATGATGCGGCCCAGTGCGAGCTGGTCGGGCTGGACACGTTATAGGCGGCGATCGTGCCGTAGATCATGCCGGCCGCCCAGCCGGTGAGCAGCGCCCAGCGGTGGAACCAGCGGGTGAACAGGCCGCCGATGAGCATCGGGGCGAGCTGGAGTATCCAGACACCGCCCAGAAGCTGGAGGTTGATCGAGAACGTGTGCGGCAGTTCCACCGCGAACAGCAGCGCGCCGAGCTTCACCACCAGCGACACCCACTGGGACATTCTCGTCTGCAGCCCGGGCGACGCGTCTTGCTTGAAGAACTCCACGAAGATGTTCCTGGTGAACAAGTTCGCGGCGGCGATCGCCATGATGGCCGCCGGCACCAGCGCGCCGATGATGATGCCCGCGAAAGCGATCCCGGTGAACCAGCTCGGGAACATGTGCTGGAACAGGTACGGGACCGCGAGCTGCGCGTTGCCGGTCTTCTTGACGTTTGCCGCCGTCACCGGGTCGGCGACCGCCATGTAGCCGAACAGCGCGATCAGTGCGAGCAGCACCGAGTAAAGCGGCAGGTAGATCATGTTCCGCTTGACCACGGTACGGCGCTTGGCGGCGAGGGTGCCGGTGATCGCGTGGGGATAGAGGAAGAGCGCGACCGCCGAGCCGAGCGCTAGCGACGCGAAGTCGAACTGGGTGCTGCCGATCGAATTGGAGGTCGGGATGAACGTGCCAAGTGGCTTGTGCGTCGTGGGGGAGATCGAGGCGAAGTGCGTCTGGGCGGTGCCGAAGATGTGGCTCCAGCCGCCCAGCCTTGTCGGGATGTAGAAGACCGCGACGATGACGAACAGGTAGATGAGCGTGTCCTTGATGAAGGCGATCAGCGCTGGCGCGCGCAGCCCGGACACGTAGGTGAAGATGGCCAGCACAAGGAACGCGATGAACAGCGGCAGGTCCTTGACGAACGTGTTGTTTGAGGAGGCGCCGACGCCCATCACGGTCAGCACCGCCTGGATGCCGACGAGCTGAAGCGCGATGTAGGGCATCAGGGCCAGGATCCCGGTGAAGGCGGACGCCAGGGCGAGGCCACGGGAACCGTACCGACCGCGGATGAAGTCGGCGGGCGTGATGTAGCCGTGCACCCGGCAGACCGACCAGAGCCTGGGCAGGAAGATGAACACGATCGGGAACACCATGATCGTGTACGCCACGGCGTAGAACCCGATGGAGCCTGAGCCGAACACGAGGGCGGGCACGGCGATGAACGTGTACGCCGTGTAGAGGTCGCCGCCAAGCAGGAACCAGGTGATGAACGTGCCGAAGCCGCGCCCGCCCAGGCCCCACTCGTCAAGGTGCATCAGGCTGCCCGAGCGCCGCCAGCGCGCCGCGGCGAACCCGACGCCGGTGACGATGACAAAGAGGACGACGACGATCGTAAACGTGGTGGCGTTGACGTTGCTCATTGGCCGTCCTCACTTCCGCCCTCCGGCGCGACGAGCCGTTTCTGCAGGAATGAGGCAAGCCAGAGCGCGAGGGAGACGGCCGGCATGTAGATGAGTAGGTACCAGTAAAAGAACGGGAAGTCGCCGAGCTTCGGCGTCAGCCGCGCGTAGATCGGCACGTAGAGCGAGAAGAAAATGGCGGCCACCACCAAGATCGCGATGGCAGCCGAGGTGATTGGGTGCGCCGCTACGGCACTGCGGGACCGGGCGCTCGCCTGGGTCATGGAGGTCCTCCCGGCATCATCGAACGGGTGGATGTGACTGGTGGGTTCATATGGATGCCACCATGCTGCGCCGAGTTGGATCATTAGGCAATCCCTAATGAGTCACGGTCCCTGTGCCCTGCACCATGAGGACTACGTCAGGGTCGCTATTCGGAATAGATTCGTGCCCCGCCTTGCGCACCCGCAGGGCCTCGATGGTCAGCGCGGTGTGGTTGAGCGTGCCGAGGCCGGCAGCCGTTACGACCAGCGCCGGGCGTCAAGCGCGGCGGCCAGGTCCGCGATCGTGGCGCCTTCGCACCCCGCTCATCCCATTGGATCAGCGGGGTCGATCAGCGGACAATGCTAGACGAGCGGGGTCCTGCGGAGCCTGGTGATGAACTTGTAGCGGTCGCCGCGGTACCACGACTGCGCCCATTCCACGGGCTCGCCGGTGGAGTCGATCGCGTGCCGCGACAGCAGCAGCAGCGGGATGCCGGGGTCC
>DASZKQ010000522.1:0-16179 GCA_035552835.1 Mycobacterium sp.
GCGCGCTCGCGCGCATTGGCGATCCCGGCAGCCTCCAGCGCCTCGAAATCCAAGGAATCGGCCACCTGGTCAAGTGTGCCAGTGACGAGCCGGATTAGGGTCGAATGCCGTGAGCACCCTTCTGCACGGACCACTTGAGGACCGCCATCGCGAGCTCGGCGCAAGCTTCGCCGAGTTCGGCGGCTGGCTGATGCCGGTGTCATATGCCGGCACCGTCAGCGAGCACACCGCAACCCGCACCACCGTCGGCCTGTTCGACGTCAGCCACCTGGGCAAGGGGCTGGTCCGCGGGCCGGGCGCCGCAGAATTCGTCAACTCCGCGCTGACCAACGACCTAAACCGTATCGAGCCGGGAAAAGCGCAATATACGTTGTGCTGCAACGAGTCTGGTGGCGTCATCGACGACCTGATCGCCTATTATGTTGGGCCCGACGAGATCTTCCTGGTGCCCAATGCTGCCAACACCGCGGCGGTGGTCGCGGCTCTGCAGAAAGCAGCGCCCGCCGGGCTCACCATCACCGACGAGCATCGCTCTTATGCGGTGTTAGCCGTGCAGGGACCGCGGTCGGCGGAGGTGCTCGCTGAGTTGGGATTACCGACTTCCATGGACTACATGGGCTATGCCGACGCGACATTCGCGCAAGTGCCAGTGCGGGTTTGCCGCAGCGGATACACCGGGGAGCAAGGCTATGAGCTACTGCCCCGTTGGGAATCCGCCGGTGTGGTGTTCGATGCGCTGGTTGCCGCGGTCACCCGGGCGGACGGGCAATTGGCCGGCCTCGGGGCGCGCGATACTCTGCGCACCGAGATGGGCTACCCGTTGCATGGTCACGAACTTTCGGCCGATATCTCGCCGCTGCAAGCCCGATGCGGTTGGGCGATCGGCTGGAAGAAGAGTGCGTTCTTCGGCCGCGATGCGCTGCTAGCCGAAAAGGAGGCGGGTCCGCGTCGGTTGCTGCGCGGCCTGCGCGCGGTGGGCCGCGGTGTACTGCGACCGGAGCTAACCGTGCTCGAAGGCGACAGCAAGGTCGGAGTCACCACGTCGGGCACATTTTCTCCGACGTTGAAAAGCGGTATCGCGCTGGCACTGATCGACAGCGACGCGGGTGTCGAGGACGGTCAGCAGGTGACCGTCGATGTTCGGGGCCGCGGGGTTGAATGCGAAGTCGTGCGTCCACCGTTTGTCGAACCAAAAACCCGGTAGCGCCCGGTTATAGAATCGCATGATGACCGGCGGCGCCCACGAGTTCACGGTTTCACGCACCGCATACCCGACCAGCGACGAAGCACGCGAGGCGATACTGGCCGACCCTGGTTTCGGCAGATATCACACCGACCACATGGTGTCGATCGATTACACCGGTGGGCAGGGTTGGCACGATGCACAGGTCATCGGCTACGGCCCGATTGAGCTGGATCCGTCGGCGATCGTGCTGCATTACGCGCAGGAGATATTTGAGGGACTCAAGGCCTACCGATGGCCGGACGGGTCGATCGTGTCGTTCCGCGCCGAGGCCAACGCCGCGCGGATGCGGTCGTCGGCGCGGCGGATCGCGATCCCCGAATTGCCCGACAAACTGTTCATCGAGTCATTGCGGCAACTGATCGCCGTCGACAAGGCGTGGGTTCCGCCGGCCGGCGGCGAGGAGTCGTTGTACCTGCGGCCGTTCGTCTTCGCCACCGAGCCGGGGCTGGGGGTGCGCCCGTCGAAGCGGTATCGCTACCTGGTGATCGCCTCGCCGTCCGGCGCCTACTTCAAACACGGCATTAAACCGGTCACCGTGTGGGTGTCAACGGAATACGTGCGCGCCAGCCCGGGCGGCACCGGCGCAGCGAAGTTCGGCGGAAATTACGCAGCGTCGTTGGTGGCGCAAGCCGAGGCCGCCGACAACGGTTGCGAACAAGTGGTGTGGCTGGATGCCGTCGAGCGCCGCTACATCGAAGAGATGGGCGGGATGAACATCTTCTTCGTGTTCGGCAGCGGCGGATCGGCCCGGCTGGTCACCCCTGAGCTGTCCGGCTCGCTGTTGCCGGGCATAACTCGGGATTCCTTGTTGCAGTTGGCAACTGATGCCGGCTTTGCCGTCGAGGAGCGCAAGATCGATATCGACGAGTGGCAGAAAAAGACCGCCGCCGGCGAGATCACCGAGGTGTTCGCGTGCGGCACCGCGGCGGTGATCACTCCGATTTCACAAGTCAAGTACGGCGAGAGCGAATTCACCATCGGCGACGGCGAATCCGGTGAGGTGACGATGGCGCTTCGTGACACGCTGACCGGCATTCAGCGCGGAACTTTCGCCGACACGCACGCCTGGATGTCGAAACTGGGCTGACGGCCGCGTCAGCCGGACGATGAGTTGACCTGATTTGGCCGCGTTGCGTCGCGTTTGGCCGTAGGCTTCGGCGCGCAAATTCCGCCCCGGGAGGTATGAAATGGTCAGCCCAAGTAGTCCGACGCCGCAAGGGTCGCCTCGCCAAGTTGCCGTGATCGGGACGTTGATGCCGCATTTGGCAGCAGCGCGTCATCATGTGTACCGCAACGTCACCGCGTTGGCGTTGTTGGCGGCATTGATCGCCGCGGGGTTGGGGTCGCTGCCGGTGGCGCTGGTGTTGACAGCAGTGGCCTTGCCGGCGGCCGTGTTGGTCTACATCCACGATCACCGGTTATGGCACGACGAGCCGCTCACGGTGATCGTGGTGGCCTTTGGGCTTTCGCTGCTGCTCGGTGTCGGAGTCGGGCTGCTGGAAACCCATTTCATCAAGCTGGTGGCGGCGGGTTCGACCGGGTATCACCTACCGCCGGTCAACCGAATTCTTGAATTGGGTGTGCTGGTGCCGGTGGCGGCGTTTGTGGCGGTGGTGATCGCCCCGTTGGCGGTCAGCTCGCGCTCGGCATTCCGGCATCCGATGGATGTGGTGGTGGCATGCTCGCTCAGTGGCGTGGCGCTGTCGTTGGGGCTCAGCGTGGTGGTCCAGCATGGAGCGTTCACGCATGTGCACGCTACAGCGGGGGATCCGGCGCACGTGGCGTTCATTTCTTTGACGCTGGGCTTTTTGCAGCCGATTGTGCTGGCGACGGCGGCCATGGTCGGTGTGTTGGGATTGCGCCGGCTGGGAGCCGGCCCGGTCGCCGGCGTGATCCAGGGATTGGTGTTGGTGGTGGCCTATGAATTGGCGACCACCTTGTTGCAGCCGTACGGGACGCGCGGGATCGTGTTGACCGCATTGGTGGCGTTGGTGCTGGCCGGGGCGGGGTTGGCCGCGGCTCGTGACGGGCTGCACGCGGCGTTGCTCGCTGACAGCGGTGGGGAGCCGGGCGTGCCGGCGGCCGGGCACCCAGAGCATCGACTGCAAGCCGGGCTCGTCGCCGCTGTGGTGGCGGTAGTCGTCGTGATCGCCGCGGTGGTCAGCGTCGCGGTGGTATTGGGCGGTGCGGCAACGAATCCCACGCCGCCGGGGCAGGGTGGCAGCAGTCGTATCGCTCCGCACAGCGCGTCAGCAGCCGGGTCCATCCGCCGAACGATGGACCGTTCGGGCGAAAGCCGTTGGGGGAATATCGGATTGGCGTCGATTTCTAGGCCGATGGCGGCCGGAGCCGCCGGCACCATCAACCTGGTGGACGGAATCAGCATGACCGTCGCTCCCGGCTGGAAAGTCACCCGCCAAGGTCAGCAATCCGCCGACCTCATCAATGGCAACCAAAGCGCCGGCCTGTTCGTTAACGCGGGTAGCGCGAACACCTCGGACATCGGACAAGAGTCAACCTTCCTGATCAACCACAACATCCAGAGTTCCGGGTTCACCAACGTGCAGCAGTACCCGGCGCAGCCGCAAAGGTTGCAGGGCAAAAACTTCCAACAGCTGCTCGAAGTCGACTACACCGCTGACATCCAAACCAATCAGGGCACAGGCCAGATCTACGGCGGATGGGTGACGCTGTACAACGCCACAACCGGCATGTCGAGCCTATTCAACTTTTACGCTGGGACCCACGATGCCTTCGACGCGGCGTTGACAGACGGCGCGCAAATGATGGTGTCAATGGAGTAGCGACCCGGTTAGTTGGTCCTCAGGGCCCAGAGTCCGCGGTCCCGTCTGCGGCCGCATCGAGTTCGGCATATCGGTCTGCGAACTCGCGGGCCGGAACGGGCCATTCCTCGCCGTCGGTGCCCCGCACCACCCAGTCGCCGTCGGCGGCTGTGGTGGGTCCTTCCAGGGTTTCGATCGTCTCGCCCGGCTGCGCCGGTCGCGCCAAAACAGTTCCGCGCCTTTGCCATTGGCCGCCGTCGAGATGCTCGTAGCTGGTCTGGAAGATGTCGTCGCGCACCGACCAGGTCTCCCCATCCGCCTGGACCTGCCAGTCTCCCGCGTCGGCCTGCATGGTCTGACCTGACCGCGACGTCCATGTCCAGGGTGTGCTTACCTGTTCGGCGATGACCGTTCCGGCGCGGGTGAACGGCTGCCACACCGGACGTGACCGATAGCCGAGCTGGCGAAGGCTCCACAGGGTAGACGCCAGGCTGGTCACCGCGGAGTTGAGCATGTCCTCGTCGTCTTCGACCACCGACCAGTCGACGAGCTTGTTGTGGATTCGGTTTTGGTCGTCGCGCACGGTGCCGTACTTCCAGTGATTGCGGTGATAGTAGCGACACCAGTCCTCGTGTTCCGCCTTCGCCATTTTCATCACGGCGTCGCGGTCGAAGCCCATCCGGGCCAGCTGTTCCAACTCGGTCAATCCGACCATGTCATGCACGCCCAGTGGCTCCGGCGGGTTGCCCCACGTGTTCCAAGTGTGTTCGGCGATCTGCTCCACCATCCACAGCGCATTGCGGACCAGGCGCCGATTCGACTCGCGGTAGAACTCGTCAAGCTCTGCCCACGGCAACCTCGCAGGGGGAGGATTCGGTTCCGGTCCGATGGTGGCTACGTAGCGCTGGTGAATCAGTTTGGCTGCTCGTTCCCAGACATCCTGGGCTTGTCCCTCGGGAATGTCGAGCGCCAGCCGGTAGGTCCGTAGCCGGCCGACGATCGGTAACGCGTCGTCGGCCATCTGGGCGTCGTTGTCCCAGATGTAAATCGGCATTGTCGGAAAACGCGCGGCCAGCCTGGTCCCCGTTGATCTTGCGGTAGACGGTCTGTGTGCTTTGTCGCCGACGAATATCACGGCGTTGGTTGGCCCGTCGCTCTCACCGATCAAGCGCATCAGGAGCGACACGGTCGGTTGTTGAGGTTCGGCGTCGATAGTTGGCCCGGTTGACACGAAACCGACTTGCTGGCGGTGAAATTCATGATCCTGTAAGTACTCCTCGGCGTCTGCGCCGACCAGACGCAATGCCGGCAGGGCAGTTTCGCCCGGTGCCGAGTAGTAGTCGTATTCCAGCTTGCGGCGACTCAGGTCCGCGCACATGGCTAACGTCAATTCCGATGTGCCGCAGATGAATACACGCGCAACGGTGCCTGCCGCAATGATGTTTTCGAGTAACCAGCGCGCGGTGACCTCGTATTTGCCAACGGCGTCGGCTGCCCATCGGGTGTCGGAGCCACCGAGCTGCTGAGCGCGCCACGCCTCGGCTTGCCACGGATCATCAATGCGAACCGTAAGCGGTAGTCGCCGCCTGTGACCAACCGCAGATAGCACTCGCGTGATTGTGTCCAGCCATAACTGGTTGGTAGTCGGATCCGCCGACATCAGGTAGAGCCGCTGGAGGTTGCGCCATAGCGAGAGCGACTTGAGAGCGTCCGGGGCGTTGAAGTCCACCGTTACCACCCGACCGCCCTGGACTCTGGCCTCCTGCACGCCGGGCTCATCGGGATTGCCGGTGAGAACGACCAATGCGTTCGAGCGGTCCAGCGTCCTCGCGATCGCACCGACCATGGACCGAGTTTCATCGTCGACACCAATGATGGCGGTGACGGAATGAGCGAGGCTGGCCCGCAGTCGGTCCACCTGTGACCGAAACAATGCGATCACCACACCAGCGAGGCCGAAGAAAATCGCGCCCAGCGCCGCCAGCCGCCCAACCCACAGACCGTCCGGGGTGGGGCTTGGGCAGACGTGCCCGCCCAGCGAGAAATCGCTCACGCCGCCTTTGACTAAGGAGACGGTCCAGATCAGTGGCTGGAAGAAGATCGGATGCGTGGCGTCGTGGCAGCTCCAATATGAGCTGAAGCCCAGTACGGCGCCCGTCGCGGCAAGGCCGGCCACCACTACGACCGGAACGTTGCCCGACCGGCGGGCACTGTGCGAACGAAAGCTCGACACGCACAGCACGGCTATCACGGCTACCACGATCGCGATCGTGGTAGCCGATCCCGGGCGGCCGAACCACCTCAACCAGTTCGGCAAACGGTCGGCGGCCGACGGACGGGCCGCCAGGAGGCATAGCCACCCGAGGAATACCAGAGCAACAGCTAAGAGCGCGGCTTGCACCGAGCGGGAAGGTGCGGCGCTGCGTCGCATTCGACCTCCCTTCCTGCTTGGGGCGCAGTAAAGATGATGGCATCGAAGCGCAGTGCTCGGGTTGGAATGCACCCCGCTGACAGATGCGGGAAGGGGACCTACTCGGCGGGGGTTCGAATGATCTGCAGGCCCGCCGAAGCGAGAATGGCGGGCACCGCTCTGATAGACACCGGGTCTAATTCGGCGGCATCCGGATAGAGCTTTTTTAGCTGCTCCCACGGAAGCAGATACGGGGTCTCCTTCCGTTCGACATTCTTCTCAACGGCCAGCGTCCAGCCATCGGCGACGCGTTCGCGGGTCCAACGCTCATGTTCGGCGATTGCCAGTAGTTTGATTTCTGAATCGGTGAAGGTGAAATCCTTGGCTTCCCAGTCACGTAACGGTGCGATAGCACAGTCAACCTTGCGCAAATGGATCGGGATGTGGCGCGCCTGGTCGCGGCTGGACTCCTTGCGGGATTCGTCGAGGTCCTGCCACGTGGGTGCAGGCTCGCCTTTGGCGATTGCTTCTTGGCGCCAGCGTTCATGAATGGCCTGCGCCATCGGCTCGAACGACCCGCCCCGCACGAGTTCTGCAGTGCAGCTGCGTTCCATGCTGGCAAAGACGTCGATGTTCGACAGCGCGCCGGCCTCTTTGACGTCGTCCAGCAGCCCGGCAACTCCGTGAAGCCGGGACAGCGCAGCCACCACCGGGATTGTCGGGTCCAGTTCGTGGCGCAGCTGGAGCGCCGTTTCGAACGCGTTCGCGTCACGGTAGGAGGTGACGTAGGCCCGGCTGATCGGCGGCGTGTCTGCACTACGGTGGTGTTCAGGCAAGTGGCTGATGTCTCGGGCCGTCGCAAAGAAAGTGACGAATTTGCATGCCTTTTCCAGCGCGGGGTGCTGGCCCAGCAACGCCTCAACACGATCCGTTGGCTGGTGGTCGAAAATGGTGACCACCAGCGGTTCGCGGCTATCGCCGCGCTTCTCGTACCAGGCGCGCGCCGCGTGGTAGATCAACCAGACACCAAGCGGATCGAGGTGCGCGACCACGATGTGCGGCTGGCCGTGACTGACGTCGATCGGGAAGTCCTCCAACATCAATCGCGCGCTGATCTCATCGATGTTGAAGAAGTCGATCGATAATTCGGGATCCCCGCGTTGGGCCTCCTGGACTCGCAGCAGCCGACAGAACTCGGGGTTGGTGATTAGCGCCAGACAACGCAGCTGGCGGGAACGATGTACGGTCAATTCCCGTACGGTCGCCACGATCTGTGTGTTCACGGCGTCCTCGGGAGTGATGGCGAGCACCCGGCTTGCGTGGTGAGCGCCGGCCGCCTGCAGTGTGCGTTGCCGCTGGGCATCACCGATAATCACCGGGATACCCAGACTGCGGCACAGTTCGACGCTCGGATTGTTGGCGTCCAACTCGATGACGACGACGTCGATCCGCTCGTCATGCAAGTGACGTACGAACACATTGCCGGCGTACGCACCGAGGCCGCAGATCACGACGTGGTCGCGCATCATTGGAATCCGCATCTGTTGCACGCGATCACGAAACAGCGATCCCAGCGCGCTCAGACCGGCCCACCCGGCCACGGCGGGGGCGAGGAACCGAGCAATGTCCAGCGCCCAAGGTACGTTCACCTGAGCAGGCGAGTTGACGAAAAAGTTGTTCAAGCTCCAGTAGGCGGCGTCGGTGACGTTGGGATTGTGACCGAGCTGGCTTCGAAGAGCCTGCCACCACCCGACGAAACCCAGTGCAAAGGCGACCAGACCGGCGACGGCGAGTATCAACCAACGGTAATCGGACAGGTAGCGCCCAACGCGACGACGGAAACTCATGGCAGCGACCGCAATTTTGTGCCAACGGGGCAACGGGGTATCGGCAGCGCCGGTAAGCCCACTGCTGAACCGACCAACGTCGACCCCCTACGGCAGTTCGTCACTGAAGAGCGGTTTCAGCCGCGCTGCACTTATTTTGCTAAGCGCAAATAGTCCCGATTGTGGTGGTGATTCTAGCTGCGCACGGTGCCGCGCTGTACCTTTCGGTAGGCGCGCTCGCTTGCTGCCCGGGCGCGCAGCCCGGTTCACCAGAGCTGCCCTCAGCCGACGCGGGCAAATCCGGCCAGCGTCACCGCAGTCACCGTTGTGGTCAATTCGATTGCGGCGCCGAGCACGTCGCCGCTGATGCCGCCGAAACGGCGCACACAGCGCCCGACCAGCGCAGCGCCGCAGGCAAGCCCGACCAGCACCGCGGCCGGTCCCTGCCACAGCTGCCGGTCGGCCACCAGGGCCGCTGCAAGCAGCACCATGACCCAGACCGCGATCACCGGCGCGGACTGGGTTCCGGCCACCCGGGCGCCCAGCGCGCTGCCCTGCGCCGCCGGCAGCGAACGGCGGCAGGCCAGCACGGCCGCGACCCGGCCGGCGGAAACGGCGACCACGATCGCCGCGCTGCCCAACGCCGAAAAAGCCAGTCCTTGCAGCGAGATCACCAACACCACGCTGGCCACCCCGAACGGTCCGGTCGACCCGTCGCGCATCACGTGCAGCGCGCGTTCCGCGGACCCGTAGCAGCCCAGCCCGTCGGCGGTGTCGGCCACGCCGTCGATGTGCAGGCCACGGGTCGCCGCCAGCAGCGCAGCCACCGCCAACAGGCCGGTCAGCGGGTTGCCCGAGCCGAACGCCAGCGCGCTCGCCCATGTCACGGCCGCGCCCAGTGCACCGAGCGCCACGCCGACGACCGGCAGCGCGGTCATCGCACCGCCGCCCAGCGGCCGGTCCGATGTGCCGGGCATCGGGACGACGGTCTCGAACGCGAAAGCCGTTGCCAGCGACCTGATCACGGTGGGGAAACGGCGCGGTTGGAGACATTGGCACTGGCAAAGCTGGCCATCGACGTCAACGCGGCCACCGCGGCCCGCAGCACCGGCAGTGCCACCGCCGCGCCGGTACCTTCACCCAGGCGCATTCTCAGGTCCACGATCGGATCCAGCCCGAGTTGGGCCAGGGCCAGCGCGTGCGCCGGTTCGGTCGAAAGGTGACCAGCCTGCCACCACAGCCGCGCGCCCGGAGCCAGGCGCTCGGCGATCAGAGCCGCAGCCGTCACGGCCATGCCATCGAGCAGCAGTGGGGTACGCCGGACAGCGGCCTGTGCACAGAAGCCGGCCAGTGCCGCCAGATCAGCGCCGCCGCAACGCTGCAGCAGCGCCGCCGGATCGGACAACACCGGCTCGGCCCGGAACATCGCATCGCGCACCGCCGCGGTTTTGCGGGTCCAACCGGCGTCATCTATCCCGGTCCCGTAGCCGACCGCGACGACCGGCTCGATACCCGTCAGTGCTGCAGTCAGAACCGTTGCAGGAGTGGTGTTTCCGATGCCCATGTCGCCGGCGATGAGAAGATCGGCACCCGCGTCGACCTCTTGGTCGGCGATCTGGCGGCCGGCATCAATCGCGTCGAGGGTCTGCTGGTGGGTCAGCGCGTCCTCTAATGCGATGTCGCCGCTGGCGCGCCGCACCTTATGCGCACCGATCTGCGGCGACGGCGGGTCGGCGTCCACAGCCAGGTCGGCGACGCGCACTGTTGCCCCGGCAACATCAGCCAGCGCGTTGATCGCCGCGCCGCCCGCGGCGATGTTGGCGACCATCTGACTGGTGACCTCCGGCGGGTAGGCGGATACCCCCGATCGCGCAACTCCATGATCGCCGGCGAACACCACCACCCGGGCACGTTCGAATTGCTTTGGCGGACACTGGCCTTGACACGATGCAACCCAAACTGACAGATCCTCGAGCCGACCCAGCGCGCCTGATGGCTTGGTAAGGGTGTCCTGGCGGGCGCGAGCCGCCGCAGCGGCAGCCGTGTCGGGCGGCACTACCGGCGGAAACATCAGCACGTCCTCGCCGGCTTGATGTGCAACGGCTGCCCGGCCACCATCAGCACCACCCGATCGCACAAGGCTGCCAGCCGCTGGTTGAGCGCGCCCAGCTCGTCGGTGAACCGGCGGCCGGATACCGTCGCCGCGACGATGGTTAGTCCAACCTCGTGGCTGACCAGGACCAGCGGCGGACCGAACGAGGCTACCGCCGCGAGCATCTCGTCGATATCCGCCGAGACCGAGCCGTCCTCCCAGCCGCGGCGATCCAAAGCGGCGGTCAACCAGCCGCCGAGATCATCGACCAGGGTAGGCGCGGCCGGTGGCTCGCGCAATTGTGTTGCGATGTCGTAGCTTTCCACAGTTGACCAGTGCTCGGGCCTGCGATCGCGGTGCAGGGCGATCCGCCGCAGCCAGGCCGGGTCGCTGTCAGTTACCGAACCGGTCGCCAGGTACCGCACCGGCTCAACGGGTCCCAGCGACTCGGCGATGGCCGCCTCCGCCCAGCGGGACTTGCCTGACTTGATCCCGCCGAGCACCAGGGTTCGCACGGCAGATCAAACACCCCATGGCGATCGCGAGCGCGGCGCAGCCGGGCGCAGCGGTTCGCCATGCGAGGGCTTCTTCAGGCGAGGGTTACTCGACACTGGCGCCATGCTTGACTTGCGGTCGAGGTGCTCGCATGCGGCGCATCTGGGAAGCCCGACCAGCCGCGTAAAGGCCTAGTTTCCAACGGCTTTCGGTGTCGTTCGGAAACTTTTCGTCGACCCGCCGAGCGACCTTGCGGCCCAGAATGATCCCGTCGAGCAGCATTACACCCATCAGCAGCGTCATCGCCGGCGAAATGTACAGCTGCAGTTGCCGGACGGCGAACATGACGAACAGCAACGTCAGCGCCGAAGGCATGAACAGCCCGAGCACGTTGCGGCGGGCGTCCACCAGGTCGCGGACGAATCGACGCACCGGGCCCTGATCGCGCGTCAGCAGGTAGCGCGCGTCGCCAGCCATCATGCGCTCGCGCCGCTCGGCCATCTGGGCGCGACGAGCGGCACTGCTGGCCCGTCGTTCCTCACGGCTGAGCTTGGGCCCCGCCAACGACTTTCGCCGGGCGCGGGCCTCGGCGGCGGTCATCGGCGCCGGAGCGACCGGCCCCTTGCGCCCGGCGGCTGAGCTGCGCCTGGGTGTGGGGCGTCCCTTGGGGGCTGTTGTTTGCGAAGCGCGGGCTGACTCAAAGCCATCTCCCGCCTCCGCCGGTGTCTGGGCACCGCCATCGTCGCCGGCGGCGTCCTCGTCTTTTTTCCGACCCAGCAGTTTCACGTTCGCCAGGTTACTTCGCAGCAGGCGCTGCCCGGTACATGGCTGGGACCAGGTGCACCTTTTCCCAGCGGCCCCTACGCTGGCTGAGATGAGCGGGTCGGCGACGGAGGTCGGCGGTATCGCACCCGCCGCAGTCCCGGTGCCTTCGATACTGCGGGTGCTGGTCGCCCCGGATAGTTACGGCGACAGCTTGACCGCGGTCGAGGCCGCCGCCGCGATCGCGACGGGCTGGAACCGCGCGCGACCCGACGATCAGTTCACCATCGCGCCGCAATCCGACGGCGGCCCAGGCTTTATCGACGTCCTGGCCAGCCGGTTGGGGGAGCGCCGGCACTTAGAGGTAGCCGGGCCGCTGGATGAGGACGTGCCGGCCGAGTGGGTGCTGGAATCCGAGTCGGCGACCGCGTACCTGGAATGCGCGCAGGCGTGCGGATTGGCCCGCCTGGGCGGCCCGCCGACCCCGGAAACGGCACTGTCCGCGCACAGCAGAGGAGTTGGCCAGCTCATCGCCGCGGCTGCGCGGGCGGGGGCCGCGCGGATCGTGGTCGGCTTGGGCGGCAGCGCCAGCACCGACGGCGGCCGCGGACTGGTCGACGAGCTGGGTGGCCTTGCGGCGGCCCGGCGGCGGCTTGCCGGCGTGGAGCTGATTGCCGCGTCGGACGTCGAGTACCCACTGCTGGGGCCGTGGGGGTCCGCGGCGATATTCGGGCCCCAGAAGGGAGCGGATTCGGACACCGTCGCGTCGCTCGAACAGCGGCTCACCGAGTGGGCCGGTGAGCTGGACGCGGCCGCCGGGCGGCCGGTCAGCGCACAAGCAGGCGCAGGGGCGGCAGGAGGCATCGGGGCGGCATTGCTCGCACTGGGCGGCCGGTGCGAATCGGGTGCAGCGATCATCGCCGAGCACACTGGCCTGGCCGACGACATTGCTGCCGCCGACCTGGTGATCACCGGTGAAGGCCGGTTGGACGACCAGTCGTTGCACGGCAAAGTGGTCGGAGCCCTCGCCGAGGAGGCGCGATCACAGCAGGTACCGATCGTGGTGATGGCTGGTCAGGTAGATCTCGACCGGCTGGCGTTGCGATCGGCGGGCATTCTGGCCGCCTACGCGATCGCCGATTACGCCGGTTCGGCACGGCTGGCCCTGGCCGACGCCGCCAACCAGCTGATGGGCCTGGCCTCTTACGTGGCGGCGCGACTCGGGAATAGCGGCACAACAAGGTACCTTTGAAGAGGTGGGTTTTTCCGAAACCCATCCAATGACCCAAGAACGATCTGGCCTTGTAGGCACTTATAGGGAGAAGCAATGACTGTTCAGGACGAGTCAGCCGCCGCTGGTTCAGCCGCCACAACCCACGGCGTGATCTTGACCGACACCGCGGCAGCCAAGGCGAAGTCACTGCTGGAGCAGGAGGGGCGCGACGACCTGGCGCTGCGTATTGCGGTGCAGCCCGGTGGATGCGCGGGTCTGCGTTACAACTTGTTCTTTGACGACCGCGCGCTCGACGGTGACCTGACCGCGGAATTCGGCGGCGTGACGCTGACCGTAGACAGGATGAGCGCCCCCTACGTGCAGGGCGCCTCCATCGACTTCGTCGACACCATCGAGAAGCAGGGCTTTACCATCGACAACCCGAACGCCACCGGCTCATGCGCCTGCGGTGACTCCTTCAACTGACGCCGTAGCTAGTAGCTACCTGCCGTTCGCTGCACGTAGGAGCACACCAGCACCTGGTTGTGCTGATTAAGTAGCTGCGCGATCCCCTGTACCTGGTCGCGGGCGCCGCCGCCGGTAGCAGGGGTGACGCGCATGGTGAACAACACCTGGGCCTGGTAGTTGGACCAGTACACGATCTTGTCGATCGAGGTCACTTGCGCTTCGGAGAACTGCTTGCGGAATGCATCGCTGCTGAGTTTGGCCAACGCCTGATCGGATCGTCGGTCCCGGACGGCGTCGTAGATTCCGCACAGCGTGTTGCGCGCGATCGTTTCGGTGTCGCGGTGCTCAAGCGCGTCCAGGTAGCCCTGGATCGCCGCTTTGGCCGTGGCGTCGGAGAACGCGCCCGAGGTTGACGGGCCGTTGTGTGCACCGTGCACGATCGCCGTGATCAACCCAGCGAACAGGACCACCGCCACCACAGCGGCGAGGACCAGCCGTCGACGGCGGCGTTTCGGGTACGGGACCGGCGGTGGTAGCAGACCTGGATAGGCGGCCGCCGGGGGCGCTGCTTCGACCGGTTCGCTCACCGGCGGGCCGACATAAGCTGGCTGGTCGGGGATCGGCTGGCTGGGATGGGGGTCGGTGAACGGCGGTCCGTCGGCGCCGAGACGCTGATTCGGCGGATACGGACCGGGCATAGGCAGTTCTCCTCGGGTCGCGGGCTGGGATGACCCTGGACGACATTTGTCGCCGCGAGGTTTTCTCCTACGGAGGCTAGCGGGCCTCGCCCCGCGCTGCAGCGGCAGCCACGACCCGTGGGTAAGCTTAGCTAGCCGAACTTATGAAACGAAGGGTGGATTTTTCGTGACGATCGCGGTGACCGGTTCCATTGCAACCGACCATCTGATGCGGTTCCCGGGCCGGTTCTCCGAACAGCTGCTCGCCGACCACCTGCAGAAAGTTTCGCTCAGCTTCCTCGTCGACGACCTGGTGATCCACCGCGGTGGGGTGGCCGGCAACATCGCCTTCGCCATCGGGGTGCTCGGGGGTGACGCCGCGCTGGTCGGTGCGGTCGGCGACGACTTCGACGACTACCGTAAATGGCTGCAGTCCCGCGGTGTCAACACTGACCATGTACTGGTCTCCGAAACCGCGCACACCGCGCGTTTCGTGTGCACCACCGACCTCGACATGGCCCAGATCGCGTCGTTCTATCCCGGTGCGATGTCCGAGGCCCGCAACATCAAGCTCGCCGATGTCGTCTCGTCAGTCGGCAAGCCGGACCTGGTCATCATCGGAGCGAATGACCCGGACGCGATGGTGGTGCACACCGAGGAGTGCCGCAAGCTCGGCTTGGCTTTCGTCGCCGACCCATCGCAGCAGTTGCCCCGGCTGTCGGGCGACGAGATCAGCAAGCTCATCGACGGTGCCGCGTACCTGTTCACCAACGATTACGAGTGGGAGCTGTTGCTGTCGAAGACCGGCTGGTCGGAAGCCGATGTGCTGGAGAAGGTGGACCTGCGGGTGACCACACTGGGCGCTAAGGGCGTCGACATCGTGGACCGCGACGGCACATCCGTCCACGTCGGCGTCGTGCCCGAGACCAGCCAGACCGACCCCACCGGCGTCGGCGACGCGTTCCGTGCCGGTTTCCTGACCGGGCGCAGCGGGGGACTCAGCCTGGAGCGTTCGGCGCAGCTGGGTTCGCTGGTTGCCGTCTTGGTGCTGGAGTCCACCGGCACCCAGGAGTGGGAGTGGGACCGCGAGGTTGCGAAGGCTCGGCTAGCGGATGCGTACGGCGACGATGCTGCCGCCGAAATCGCCGCTGTACTGGCCTAATTGCCTAGAGCTGCACCGGGTACTGCGGTTCGCTGATCTGCGGCACCACACTGTGCTCGACAAAGATCGCGTGCCACAGCATGAAGATCAGCAGCGTCCACAGCCTGCGACTGTGATCGGTTGTGCCACAACGGTGTTCGTCTAGCATTCGGCGAACAGCCGACACGTCGATCAGATGGTCGGTTGCTGAAGAGTTCACCATTTCATGGGCCCACTCCAGCAGCGGGCCGGCGCGCAGCCAGTGCCGGATGGGGACCGGGAAGCCCAGTTTCGGGCGGTTGAGTACGTGCGACGGAACGATCGGCTCCAGCGCGCGTCGCAGCGCGTACTTCGTGGTGGTGCGGGTGATCTTGGCCTGTACCGGCAATCGGGACGCGACCGCGAAGACCTCGGGATCCAGGAACGGCACCCGAAGCTCCAGCGAGTTGGCCATCGTCATCTTGTCGGCCTTGACCAGAATGTCGCCGCGCAACCAGGTGAACAGGTCGATGTGTTGCATGCGGGCCACCGGGTCCCAGTCCGCTGATTCGGCGTACAGCGGTGCCGTCACGTCGGTATGCGTCCAATCGGGCCGAAATGCGGGCAGCACGTCGCGTAGCTGCGCGTCGGAGAAACTGCGGGCATTGCCGTAGTAGCGCTGCTGCAGCGTCAGCGATCCGCGATGCAGCAGGCTTTTGCCGCGCATACCGTCCGGCAGCGGCTTGGACAACGTCCCCATTGAGCGTCGTAGCGGCGCGGGCAGGTAGTCGAAAGGCTTGAGCGACAACGGCTCCCGGTAAATGGTGTAGCCGCCGAAAAGCTCGTCGGCGCCCTCCCCGGAGAGCACCACCTTGACGTGCTTTCGCGCCTCGCGGGCGACGAAGAACAACGGCACCAGCGCCGGATCAGCCACCGGTTCGTCCAGATACCAAACGATTTCGGGTAACGCGCCGACGAACTCGTCGGGGGCGACCACCTTGGCGATGTGCCGTGCACCGATCGCCTCCGCCGACGCGACCGCGACGTCGATCTCGGAGAATCCCTCACGCTCGAAGCCGGTGGTGAA